>NZ_UBIZ01000749.1:0-464 GCF_900465275.1 Parafrankia sp. Ea1.12
CTCGGCGCGGCCGTGTCCCGCACGGCTGGCCGCTGGTTCGTGTCGTTCACCGTGCAGGTCGAGCGGGAGATCCCCGACGGGCCGTCCGCCCGGCAGGCCACTGGTGGTGTGATCGGTGTCGACCTGGGCGTGAAGCACCTCGCCGTCCTGTCGACCGGTGAGAAGGTCCCGAACCCCAAGCATGCCGTGCGGGCCGAGAAGAAGCTCCGCAAGACCTCCCGCGCCTACGCCCGGTCACAGCCGGGCAGCAGCGGCAGGCGCAAGCTCGCCGCCGACCTGGCGAAACAGCATGCCCACACCGCCAACCAGCGGCGCGACGGGCTACACAAGGTCACTGCCAACCTCGCCCGGACCCACCACACGGTGGTCATCGAGGATCTGCACGTCGCCGGCATGGTGCGTAACCACAACCTGGCGAAGGCGGTCTCCGACGTCGGCATGGGCGAACTGCGCCGCCAGTTGGA
>NZ_UBIZ01000748.1:0-458 GCF_900465275.1 Parafrankia sp. Ea1.12
TGGGCTTCGGTCAGAGACCGAAGGCCCCGCCCTCGACGAGGATCGTCAGGCCGATGCCGGCGAGCATGCCGTGCACCACCGCGGGTGAGATGGCCAGGGCCGCGCGGGCGACCCGGCTCAGGCCGAAAAGGATCTGCACCACGCCCGCGGCGGCGGTGACGAAACAGGCGGTCCGCCAGCCGTGCGTGGCGACGATCTCGGCCACCACCGCGGTGAGGCCGGCCGCGGGGCCGGAGACCTGCAGCGGGACTCCGCCGACGGCGCCGGCGACGACTCCACCGACGACCGCCGCGATGATGCCGGCGACCACCGGGGCGCCCGAGGCGACCGCGATGCCCAGCGAGAGCGGAAGCGCCACCAGGAAGACGACGACGGACGCCTCCAGGTCGTGGCGCCAGGCTCCCCGGAGGGTGCGGCCGGCCGAGCCGCCGGACCCGGGACGGCCGCACCCTCCGGGG
>NZ_UBIZ01000741.1:0-425 GCF_900465275.1 Parafrankia sp. Ea1.12
TGTCGGTGGTGAAGACGGTGTCGAAGACGGCGGTGAACGTCGTGTCGCGGTCACGGATGAGGAACCGGAACCGTCTCGCCCGCTCACCCAGAGCTATGAGGAGGTTCCGGGCTTGTTGGGTGGTCCACGATCCGTCGGGCGGAGGATCAGCTGGCGGATCTCCGTTGGGGTGGAGGGCCTGCCGGGTGGGCGGTGCGGCTGGGTTCAGCGGCGGCGGACCAGGTGGCGGTGCCAGCGCAGAATCGTCTCAGGGCGGACCAGCAAGGTCGGCGATGAGGTGCGCGGGAGCAGCCGTGCCAGGCCGGCGAGGATGGCGCGGTCGGCCCAGCAGTACCGGGGCCGGGGCACCTGGCGGCGTAGCACGGTGAGTTCGTGGCGGAGCACAAGGATCTCGGCGTCTTTCGTCGCCGAGCTGCGGGCCACCA
>NZ_UBIZ01000739.1:0-225 GCF_900465275.1 Parafrankia sp. Ea1.12
CGGGCGAGATCCGCTACCAGATGGCCGAGTCCTTCACCACGACGGACAACGGCCGCACCTTCACCCTGAAGCTGCGGCCCGGGCTGGTCTTCTCCGACGGCACTCCGCTCAATGCCGAAGCGGTGAAATTCAACTGGGACCGACTCAAGGACCCGGCCAGCGCCTCACCCAGCGCGGCGGAAGCGGCGATGGTCGCCTCGACCGAGGTAGTCGACGACGTCACCC
>NZ_UBIZ01000736.1:0-376 GCF_900465275.1 Parafrankia sp. Ea1.12
GGCTCGATCAACTCCCATTCACCATCGGTCAGATCACCACGCGTCATACCACTGTGCTACCAGCCGAAACACCCACACGAAGGACGAACACCCCGATTGTGATCCAGACTCAGAACAGGCCCTAGTGGGTGGGAGTGGCCCACGTGGTCAAGCAGGGCTGTCAGTTCCGGTGGGGGTGGGGCGGTCGACCAGCGGTGCCAGTACAGCTGCAGACGCGCCCAGGGGCTCAGCCAGCCGCGGACCTGTCGCAGTGTGTCCTGCCAGACGATGCGGCGCCGTGGATTTTTCCCTCGCCGCCCCGCGGTCCTCGCGGGGTGTTTCCTGGGCGTGGTCGGAGGGTGGCGCGCTCAGCAGGCTGAAGGTGAACGCCAGCATG
>NZ_UBIZ01000731.1:0-370 GCF_900465275.1 Parafrankia sp. Ea1.12
ACCGACTACTGGCTGTCCACCCTGCCCGAGGGCACCCCACTACGGCACCTCGTCCGCCTCGCGAAGATCCGCTGGCGGATCGAACACGACTACCGCGAACTCAAAGACGGCCTCGGCCTCGACCACTACGAGGGACGTTCGTTCGACGGCTGGCACCGACACGTCACCCTCGCCTGCCTCGCCCAAGCCCTCTGCACCCTGTGGGGTGCCAGAACTCGGCCACCGGTGTCAACCTGGGGTTTTAGAGCGTGTCTCAGGTGGGGTGTGGGAGTTTCTTCCAGCAGGTGATCGCGGCGGCCAGGCAGAGGAATCCGAGGAAGTTACGGCCGTTGCGTTCGTAGCGGACGGTCAGCCGGCGGTAGCCGTCAAG
>NZ_UBIZ01000725.1:0-347 GCF_900465275.1 Parafrankia sp. Ea1.12
GAACGTGGCCACCGGTTCCGGTTCCTCATCCGTGACCGTGATACGAAATTCACGGCTTCCTTCGACGCTGTCTTTGCCGGGGCCGGTATCGACGTGGTGCGCACACCGCCACAGTCGCCGCAGGCGAACGCGATCGCGGAACGCTGGGTCGGCACCGCCCGCCGCGAATGCACCGACAGGCCGCTGATCATCTCCGAACGGCACCTGACGTCAGTCCTCGACAGCTACGCGAAGCATTTCAACACCCACCGACCCCACCGCTCCCTCCGCCAGCACCCACCCGACCCGCCACCCGCAGTCGCCCCGACGCCGGATTCCACCGTCCGTCGCACACGCATCCTCGACGG
>NZ_UBIZ01000724.1:0-339 GCF_900465275.1 Parafrankia sp. Ea1.12
TTCGTGGCCATCGACATGTCACCGTCCTACCGGGCCGCCGTGCGCACCGGCCTGCCGCACGCCACCGTCGTAGTTGATCACTTCCATGTCGTTCAGCTCGCCAACAAGACGCTCAATCTGGTGCGCCGCCGTCTGACCCGCACACACCGCGGCAGACGTGGCCGGGCCGGAGATCCGGAGTGGAAGGCCCGGCGCAAGCTGCTGCGCAACCGGGAGGATCTGACCGACGCTGAGTTCGAGCGGATGTGGAACCCGCTGATGGACCAGGGCCCGATCGGCCAGGCGCTGCTGGTGGCCCGAGATCGAAGCCTTCCTGAACACCGGCATCAGCAACGCCAA
>NZ_UBIZ01000719.1:0-1916 GCF_900465275.1 Parafrankia sp. Ea1.12
GCCGATGGTACTGCGTGGGTGACCGCGTGGGAGAGTAGGACGCCGCCGGACTTCTTTTGGTGGGGGCTGTTTCTGGCTGTGGCCGGGAGCAGCCCCCACCTGTATTTCCGGACCTTTTCCCGGCCGATGATCCGGGCGGCTCTCCGCCGGCTGGCCGGTACGGCTCCGCTGGTCGGATACGGCTTTGGAACCCCGCGAGAAGAGCCCCGCGCCCCCGCAGACAGGGGACTCCGCGTCGGTCACAGCCGGGCGCGCGGCCATCGCGTATCTCCTCGTCAAATTCTTCGCTGTTCTCGAAAAGGATCACGTGGTGGTCGCTTTGCGTCACGGACCGCCACTCCGGCGGGTCACTAGACGATCGCTATTCGTGCACCGCGGGCGTGGACTCCACTCGGCGATCGGAACTGTGGCCCGGGCGACGTGTTCCTGGTGGACGCGTGGGAAACATGCTGGCGAGTGCCGCGTGGGGAGGTGCACGTGACCGATGCCTGTGGTCGCGGCGGCGCCACGCCGCCGTCCCGGTGGGATCCGGCCGAACCGGACCCGGTGGCCGGGCTGCTCGCCACCGCCCGTCGCCGCCTGGGCATGGATCTCTGTTGGTTCTCCAGGCTGATCGGGGGAGCCCAGGTGATCGAGGCGTGCGACGGCGACGCCGCGGCCTTCGGTGTCCACCCCGGCTCGACGGTGCACCATCCCGGCCCGCACCGCTCGCATGCTCTCGCCGAACGCCCGCTTCCGGTCGTCGGCAGGATCCGCCCGGAGGCGGTGACGTCCGGGACGGCGACGGAGGTGACGGGGACGGCGGCGACCGGGGTGGAGGCGACCGGGGGGCCGCTGGCCGGCCGGCCCGAGGTCGGCTCGTACATCGGAGTTCCGGTGACCCTGGCGGACGGCCGTCCGTACGGGATGCTGTGCTGCCTGAGCCGCGACGCCGACGTGGCGATGCCCGCTCGCAAGACGCGTTCGCTGGCCTTGTTGGCAGAGGTGCTCTCCGCCTCGATCTCCGATCGGCGGTCCGGCGGGGAGTACCGGGAGGCGGCGTGGTGGCGGATCTGGCGGCTGATCGACAGCGGTGGCCCGACGATGGTCTTCCAGCCGGTCTTCGACCTGCCGTCGCTCGACTGCGTGGGGGCTGAGGCGCTTGCCCGGTTCCCGCCCGGTTCGGGTGGTGCCGAGCGCTGGTTCGCCGACGCCGCCGCCGTGGGCCTCGGCCCCGCACTCGAACTGTCCGCGATCCGGTCGGCGCTGCGCGCGTTCACCTGCCTGCCCCCCGAGTTCGGGCTCGGGGTCAACGCCTCACCGGCCACGATCCTCTCGGGGCGGCTGGCGGATGCGATCGCCGATATCCCGGCCGACCGACTCGTTGTCGAGGTCACCGAGGGTGACAGGGTCGAGGATTATCCGTCGGTCCGCTGCGCGCTGGGCGTCCTGCGCCGTGAAGGAGTCCGGATCGCCGTGGACGACGTCGGTGCCGGCTACGCCAGCCTGCATCATCTTGTGCAGCTCCAGCCCGACTTCATCAAGATGGATCAGTGTCTCACCCGGCGGATCGACGCTGATCCGGCGCGGCGCGCGCTCGCCGCCGCGCTGGTGCACTTCGCCCAGGAGACAGGCAGCCTGGTCCTCGCAGAGGGGGTCGAGACCGCGCGGGAGCTCGGTGTCCTGATCGGCGCGGGCGTGCACCAGGCGCAGGGCCACTACCTCGCCCCACCCGGTCCGCTGCCACTGCCCGCGAGCGCCAACCGGACCCGCCCGCCCGATACGGCTTAGAGCGTGTCTTGTGTGGCGGCTGCGGGTACATATCTGATCATGGATGTGATGGAGAGCAGCCTCGCTCTGCGGCTGGTCCCGGACGATCTGTGGGAGCTGGTGGAACCGCTGCTGCCCCGGTTCGAGACCCGCCACCAGGGTGGTGG
>NZ_UBIZ01000717.1:0-1103 GCF_900465275.1 Parafrankia sp. Ea1.12
GGTCTGCGATGGGGTGGTCGGGCCGTGGTGGTTGAAGGTCGCGGCCGCGGTGGGGTCGTCGTCCGTTGTAGTGGGCCGCGTACTCGACCAGGAGGGTACGCAGATGCCGCTCGCCGAAGATCAGCATCCGGTCGGTGACCTCGGTCCGGACCGTGCGGACGAACCGTTCCGCGTAGGCGTTCGCCCGGGGCGTCCGGGGTGGGATCGTGACGGTGGTGATGCCGGCGTCGGCGAGGACCGCGCCGAAGGAGGCGGTGAACTGGCCGGCCCGGTCACGAACCAGAAATTGGAAGTCGGCCGCCCGGTCGCCGAAGTCCATGAGGAGGTTCCGGGCTTGTTGGGTGGTCCACGGTCCGTCCGGGTGAGCGGTGACCTGCGCGTTTGCTCGCCGGACAGGGCCTGTGTCGGGCAGGCTGGATGGTCATGGTGTGGTCGCTGCTCCACGCCCTGACACGCAACGCTCTCGGACTGACGTTGCTCCGCGTGCGTGGCGACACCGCGAAAGACGTGGAGCTCCTCGTCCTGCGACACCAGGTGGCGGTGCTGCGACGGCAGGTGAACCGCCCGACACTGGAACCGGCGGATCGGATGATCCTCGCAGCCCTGTCCCGGCTGCTACCCCGGGCCCGCTGGGGTTCGTTCTTCGTCACCCCGGCCACCGTGTTGCGCTGGCACCGTGATCTCCTCGCCCGAAAATGGACCCGAGGCGAACGGGACGACCTCCGGTCAGCACGGAGATCGCCGCACTGATCGAGCGGCTCGCGACCGAGAACACGACATGGGGCTACCGGCGGATCCAGGGCGAGCTCCTCAAACTCGGCCACCAAGTCAGCGCCTCCACGATCCGCCGGGTCCTGAAGTCCCTGGGTCTCCCACCGGCGCCCAGGCGGCAGACCGACGCGACCTGGCGGCAGTTCCTACGCACGCAGGCCTCGACGATGCTGGCCGTCGACTTCTTCCACGTGGACTGCGCCGTGACGCTGCGGCGCCTGTACTGCTTCTTCGTCATCGAGGTCGGCTCCCGCACCGTCCACATCCTCGGAGTCACCGCCCACCCGGACGGACCGTGGACCACCCAACAAGCCCGGAACCTCCTCATGGAC
>NZ_UBIZ01000716.1:0-1117 GCF_900465275.1 Parafrankia sp. Ea1.12
GTGCTGGGCCGCGGCCGCCGGACCGGCACCCAACGGCCCCGGCCCAGCACCGGCCTCGCCGACGCCGCCACCGACCAGCGGTCTCACCCCCGTCCAGATCGGCGTGGTCCCGCTGTCCCCGCGCTGACCCGCAGGAATCGCCGCGCCGGCGTGGCCAGGGCGGATGTCTGATGCGGCGACTAGTCCCGGACGGCGCCCGCGAGCCACACGACGTGGACCGGCTTGTGCTGGCTTCGCGCGTACGCGACGACGTCCGCGGTGCCGGCGTAGTCGCGGGCGGGCTGGCCGTCCCAGACGGCGATCAGCTCGTCCACCTCGTCGACCAGGGCCTCGCTGGCTGCCATCAGCGCCGCCAGGTCCACCTCGGGCCCCGGCAGTGTGCGCACGCGCGTGGCGGCGGCGCGCAGGCGGTCGTAGTCCGCTCGGTGCTCCGGCGGCAGGAACTCCCGGTAGTCCCGCGCGGGCAGGACGGCCACAAGCCGGCCCCCGAGGCCGAGCACCAGGTCGGCGAAGACGCTGTCGGCGCCCTCGGCGAGGCAGCTCACACCGACCAGCTCAGCGGCCCGGTGCCGGCCCAGCAGGCGGCGCATCTCGGCGGTCGTGAACGTCTCGACCTCCGGCGACAGGACGCGGTGCCCGGTGATCCCCACGACGGCCATCTGTGCAGGCGCTCCTCTCACTCCGCTCCGTTGCACAAGAGCGCCGGATAGCGCCACTCATGCCGCCTCACCTTTCGGTGAGGCACCCCGGGTCTGACCGGTCTTGGCCGTGCCCGGTTCCCGCTTCACAGCCACCCGCCGCCGCGCCGGTGGTGCTGGCGCGTTGGTCTTACGGTCGGCTCCACGGGCTGTTTTAACGTCGCCGATGTACTCGCGGTCGACGAGCCGAGCCAGGTTGACCGCCGCGTTCTCGTCGCGGTCGATCACCAGCCCGCAGGACGGGCAGGAGAAGGTGCGGTCCGACAGTGTCAGGCTTGGGTTTCGCCAGCCACAGCCGGAACAGGTCTTCGAGCTGGGGGCACTGGTGGGCCGCCGGCGAGGTGCCCGCGGGTGCGGGTCCTTTTCCGGCGGCCCCCAGCCCGAACGACGCATGCGACTTTCACCGCACGTCGCTCTCC
>NZ_UBIZ01000715.1:0-1142 GCF_900465275.1 Parafrankia sp. Ea1.12
CTAGTGTCCCGGTCCGGAGATTCGCGCGCAGTAGTGCCCGATCGCGTCGATGATCTGGTCGGCGGTCCTGGTCCACTTGAAGGGCCTGGCGTTCTCGTTCCAGTGACTGATCCAGTTTTCGAGGGCGTGGGTCAGCTCGTCGACGGAGCAGAAGACGCCCCGGGCCAGGCAGCGGCGTTGCAGCTCGGCGAACCACCGCTCTACCTGGTTCAGCCAGGACGAGTAGGTGGGGGTGAAGTGCAGGGCGAACCTCGGATGCTCCACCAGCCACCTGCGCACCGTCGGTGCCTTGTGCACGGAGAGGTTGTCGCAGATCAGGTGGATCGCCAGATTCGGCTCGACCTGACGGTCGATCTCGGCGAGGAAGCCGATGAAGTCCCTGGCGGTGTGCTGGGCGGAGACCGCGCTGAGGACCTTGCCGGTGGCGGTGTTCAACGCGGCGAACAGGTCGACGGTGCCGTGGCGGTGGTAGTCGTGGCTGCGCCGCTCGGGGGTGCCCGGCACCATCGGCAGCACCGGCGCGGTCCGCTCCAGCGCCTGGATCTGTGGTTTCTCGTCGACGGAGAAGACCGCCGCGTTTCGTGGTGGGTCCAGGTACAGGCCCACCACGTCCCGGACCTTCTCGATCAGAAACGGGTCGGTGGACACCTTGAAGTCCTCGACCAGCCAGGGCTTGAGACCAAAGGCCCGCCAGACGCGGTGCACGCTGCTCGGAGAGATCCCCACCCGCTTCGCGAGCTCGCGTTTGGACCAGTGGGTGGCCCCTTCGGGCACCTCTTCCAGAGTGCGGACCACGACCTCCTCGACCTGGGCATCGCTGATCGTGCGCGGCGCGCCCGGCCTCGGCTCGTCGCTGAGCCCGGCGCACCGGTGCCGGACGAACCGGTTCCGCCACCTGCCCACCGTGTCCCGGCTGATTCCCAGTTCAGCGGCCACGGACGTGTTGGTCCTGTCCTCCGCGCACATCAACACGATGCGCGCCCGCTGGGCCAGGCCCTGCGCAGTCCTGCGCCGGCTGGCCCACCCCTGAAGGGTCCGCCGCTCGGCCCCGGTGAGCACGAGCGGCAGACTCGGCTTACCTGCCATACCTCCATGACACCGCAGGTCCCATGAGATCGCAGATCTCCGGACCGGGACACTAG
>NZ_UBIZ01000712.1:0-324 GCF_900465275.1 Parafrankia sp. Ea1.12
CGAAGAAGCAGTACAGACGCTGGAGCGTAATGGCGCAGTCCACGTGGAAAAAGTCCACGGCCAGCATCGTCGACGCCTGCGTACGCAGGAACTGTCGCCATGTGGTGTCGGTCTGCCGTTTCGGAGCCGGTGGCAACCTGAGGGTCTTCAGGACCCGGCGGATCGTGGATGCGCTCACCCGGTGGCCGAGTTTGAGGAGCTCGCCCTGGATTCGCTGGTAGCCCCACGTCGGGTTCTCGGTCGCGAGCCGCTCGATCAGCGTGGCGATCTCCTGGCTGATCGGTGGCCGTCCCGTCCGCTGCGGGTGGGTCCACTTCCATCCGA
>NZ_UBIZ01000711.1:0-15160 GCF_900465275.1 Parafrankia sp. Ea1.12
GGGCTGAGGGAGCGGAGGTGGGCTGATGTGCGGGACCTGCGGTTGTGATGACAGTCGGGAGGCGGCTGAGGCGCGGACGCTGCGGCTCGAGGTGGACGTGCTGGCGCGCAACGAGGAGTCGGCGCGGGACAACCGGGCGTGGCTGGCGGCCCGGCGGGTGTCGGCCGTCAACCTGATGAGCTCGCCGGGCGCGGGCAAGACGACGCTGCTGGAACACACGATCCGCGCCGTGGCGGGGACCGTCACCTGTGCCGTCGTGGAAGGCGACCAGGAGACACCGCTGGACGCCGAGCGCATCCGTGCCACCGGCGCCCGCGCCGTCCAGGTGAACACCGGCACCGGCTGCCATCTGGAGGCGGCGATGGTCGGGCGGGCTCTGCGGGAGCTCGACCCGCCGCCCGGGGCGGTGGTGCTGATCGAGAACGTCGGCAACCTGGTCTGCCCGGGGCTTTTCGACCTCGGGGAGTCGGCCCGGGTCGTGCTGGCCTCGGTCACCGAGGGTGAGGATAAGCCCAGCAAGTACCCGCACATGTACCGGGTCGCCGACCTGGTCCTGCTCACCAAGGTCGACCTGCTGCCCTACCTCGCCTTCGACGGCGACCTGTTCGCCGGGTCCGTGCGGCTGGTCAACCCGTCCGCCCCGGTGCTGCCGGTGTCGGCGACCGCCGACACCGGGCTCGCAGACTGGTACGGCTGGCTGCGCGCACGATCATGCCCGCCAACCACCGGCGGCCCGCCCTGATCTGCCCCACTCCGTGTTCTCGCTGCCCAGTTATGCTGCCAAGTTATGGAGCCCACCGATTCTGGTGCTCGACTCCTCGCCGTTTGACTTCTTTCTCGCCGTTTCAGACAGAATTCCCAGCGAAATTCGCCCAGAAATGGCGAGTGGGATGCCAAATAGCGAGCAGGCCGGCCCGGCGTGCGGGGCTTTTGTCCCGGCGTGCGGAGCTTTGTTCGGTCCCGTGCGCACCGTCTGCCAGTCAGGTGCGCTGCTGGCCGCGGGCGTTCGCGACCATCGCCTGGCCGAGGCTGATCCCGCCGTCGTTGCAGGGCACCCGGGAGTGGGTCAGGACGGTGAAGCCCCGGTCGACCAGCCCGTCCATGATCTCGCCGAGCAGCCGCAGGTTGCCGAAGACACCGCCGGAAAGCGCCACCGTTCCCGCCGGGCATGCCGGGAGCCCCGGGCGGCCCGGGGCTCCCGGGCCGCCCAGGAGGCTGTCGCGCAGGGCGGCGCAGATGTCGACGGTGAGCCCGGCCAGCGTGCTGTGGAACCGGGCGGCGATCACCGTGGGGTCGACGCGTTCGCGCAGGTCGTCCACGACGCCGCGGATCAGGTCGGCGCCCGGCAGCAGCAGCCCGGCACCCGACGGCGGGGGGCTCGCCGGGTAGCGGCCGTAGTCGCCGGGGGCGGCGATCCGCTCCAGCTCGATCGCGGCCTGCCCTTCGTAGGTGATCGTGTCCCGGACGCCGACGAGAGCCGCGACGGCGTCGAACAGCCGTCCGACGCTGCTGGTCAGCGGGGCACCCACCGGGGACGGGGCGGCACCGGACCTGGCCAGGGCGGCGACCGCGTCCCAGCGGTCGGCGTTGCGGCGGGCGACCGCGAGGCGGTCCGGGTCGGCGACGCCGGCGGCGAGCAGGTGGGCGGCGGCCATCCGCCATGGTGCCCGGATCGCGGCGACGCCCCCGGGCATCGGGACGGGCGTGAGGTGTGCGAGCCGGGTGAAGCCGGCCAGGTCGGCCCACAGGAACTCCCCGCCCCACAGGGTGCCGTCCGGACCGAAGCCGAGGCCGTCGAAGGCCACACCGAGCACCGGCCCGGGATGGCCGTTGTCCGCCAGGCAGGAGGCGATGTGCGCGTGGTGGTGCTGCACACCGACGACCGGCAGGTCCTGCTCCAGCGCCCACTTCGTGGACAGGTACTCCGGGTGCAGGTCGTGCGCTACCAGTTCGGGCGAGATGTCGAACAGCCGGCGCAGGTGGTCGATCCCGCTGACGAACGACCGCAGCGTCTCGTGGTTCTCCAGGTCCCCGATGTGGCCGGAGAGGTACGCCCGCCGCCCCGCCGCCAGGCACACGGTGTTCTTCAGCTCGGCCCCGCAGGCCAGCACCGGCCGCTGGACCTCCCAGGGCAGCGGCAGCGGCTCCGGGGCGTAGCCGCGGGAGCGGCGCACGAGCGTCTCCCGGCCGCGCACCGACCGGGCGACCGAGTCGTCGAGCCTGGTGTGGATGGCCCGGTCGTGGGCGAGGAAACCGTCCGCGACCGGGCTGAGCGCGGCGAGGGCCTCCTCGTCGCGGTACACGATCGGCTCGTCGGAGATGTTGCCGCTGGTCAGCACGATCGGGCCGGGCAGCAGGCCGAGCAGGAGGTGGTGCAGCGGCGTGTACGGCAGCATCACGCCGAGCGTCCCGGTGCCCGGCGCCACCGCCTCGGCGACCCGGCCGGCGCACCGGCAGCGCTCGACCAGGACGATCGGCCGGCGCCGCCCGGTGAGCAGGAGGCGCGCGGTGGGGTCGAGGCAGCACATCTCCTCGGCGGTCGCCAGGTCGCGCACCATGACGGCGAACGGCTTGGCGTCCCGGTGCTTGCGCCGGCGCAGGGTCGCCACCGCGGACCCGTCCGCGGCGAGCACGGCCAGGTGGTACCCGCCCAGCCCCTTCACCGCGAGAATCCCGCCGCCCCGCAGCAGCCCCGCTGCTCGCTCCAGCGGCTCGTCGGACGTCGGCGACGCGGCGGCGGTGGGCCGGAAGCTGAGGGTGGGGCCGCAGTCCGGACAGCACACCGGCTGGGCGTGGAAGCGGCGGTCGGCCGGGTCGTCGTACTCCGCCCGGCACCGCGCGCACATCCGGAATCCGGCCATCGTCGTGGCCGGCCGGTCGTAGGGGACGTCCCGGATGATCGTGAAGCGGGGGCCGCAGTTGGTGCAGTTGATGAACGGGTAGCGGTAGCGCCGGTCGGCCGGGTCGGCGAGCTCGGCCAGGCAGTCCGCGCAGGTGGCACTGTCCGCGCAGACCCGCGTCCGCGGCCCGGCCCCGCCGCGGGCCGGGTCGCTGGGGGCGATCCGGAACCCCGGCGCCGCCGGCCCGGCTCCGGGCGGCGCGGGACCGCCGGAGACGTCCACGCTGTCGATCTGGGCGAGCGGCGGCGCCTCCTCGCGCAGCGCGGTCAGGAACGCGGCGACCTCCGGGCCGGCGCCGTCCAGCGCTATGTGGACGCCCTCAGCGTCGTTGGAGACCTGGCCGCTCAGGCCGAGCCGGGTCGCCAGCCCGTAGACGAAAGGGCCGGAAACCGACGCCCTGCACGATTCCGGTCACCTCGACCTCGACCTGCTCTCGCGACGTCATTCATCCAGTCTCGCCCATTCATCCAGCCTCGCCCAGCGGGCGTCCGAAGGCCTCTCCGAAGACGAGCTCCTCGACGGGACGGCGCCGCAGGTTGCTGGGGAAACCGCGCTCGGGATAGCCGACCGCGAGGTGCGCGGCGGTCGCGTAGCCGTCCGGTATGTCGAGCAGCTCGGCGACCTTCGGTTCGTCGGCGACCAGCAGCGTCGTCAGCGCGGTGGCCACCCCGGCGCCGCGCAGCGCGAGGCAGAGGTTCTGCACGATCGGGTAGACCGACGCCCCGCCGACGATGCTCAGCCGGTCCAGCTCGGTGTCGGTGGGATGCAGCGCCGCGAGCTTCGCGCACACCACGACCAGCACGGGGACGTCCGCCAGGGTGCGCGCGAAGTGGTCGGCCTCGGTCGGCGTGCTGATCCCGCGCTCGTCGAGGTAGGGCTGCCAGCGGGCCAGGTAGAGGTTGGCGAGCACCCGCCGGCGCTCCGGGTCCCGGACGACCACGAACCGCACCGGCTGGCGGTTCCCGCCCTGCGGGCCGAACCGGGCGGCGTCGAACGCGGCGACGAGGACGTCGTCGGGCACCGGGTCGGGCCGGAACCGCCGGCAGGTGCCCGTCGTGCGCATCGCGTGTGTCAGCTCCATGGGTCGATCCTGGTCGACGGAGGCGTCACCGGACGAGGCGTCACCGACGGAGACGTCGTCGAAGGAGACGTCGACCTGCTGGAAGCTCTTGAACTGCTCCGCCTGGGCATACGAGGTGTAGACCCGCCGGTCGGAGTCGGTGAGGACGACGTCGTCCACGAACGGGGTGAGCAGCGCGCGCGGGTAGAGCCGTCCGGCGCGCACGGTGTTGATCTCCATCGCGAACACGATCACCGCGGCGAGCAGGTACAGCCAGGTCATCAGGCCGAGGACCAGGGCGAACAGGCCGTAGACCTGCGTGCGCCCCTGTAGCTGGTACTGGAGGAGGTAGGTCCCGGCCGACTGGAGCAGCTGCCAGCCCAGCGCGGCGATCGCGGCTCCGGGCAGGATCTGGCCGAACGTCACCGACTTGACCGTGAGCAGCCGGAACGCCATCAGGATCAGGCCCGTGTTCCCGGCGATGCCGAGCACCACCGCGAGGACCTGCGCGCCGGCACCGAGACCGGTGCCGAGGTCGCCGGCCCGGGTGGTGATCGCGGACAGCAGGGTCGTCAGCACGACACCGAGCCCGAACAGGCCGATGAGGCCGAAGCTGCGCACCCGGGCGAAGAAGGGGTTCGGCCGCGAGCGCCGCGGCACCGCCCAGACCGTGTCCAGCGCGTTCCCGAGCGCGCGGGCCACCCCGAGGCTGCCCCAGATGCTGCCGAGCACACCGATCGCCACCGCCACGGCACTCCCGCGCAGGGCCTGGACGTCGCTGCGGAGCTGGTCACCGATGATCGGGAACTGGCTGAGCGCGGAGCTCACCACCTGCTCCTGGATGTCGGGATGCCCCGCGAGGACGAAGCCGAGGCCGGTCGTGAGCAGCAGGAGCAGCGGAAACAGGGAGAGGAATCCGTAGAACGCGATCAGCGCGGCGAGGTAGCCGCCCTGGTCCTCCGCGAACTTGTAGATCACCGCGAGCGGGAACGCGACCCTCGGCCTGCTCTGCTGCGCCCGATCCAGCCGAGCGCCGAGCGCCATCCCGCGCCTCCTCGTCTCGATGCGTCGCAGGCGGCGGCACACCGGTAAGAACTGGACCTACCTCCGCGATCGTAGGGATGTATTCCACCGACGCGGCGCAACGCACGCGGGATCTCCAGCCGGCTGTCACCCCGGCGACCTGTCAGCGTGTGGGCTGGTAGATCCGGGTGTGCTCCGACGTGGCGATCTCCGCCCGCTCCGGGACGGACTCGTCGAAATGGGTGATCTCCTGGCCCAGCACACCGTTGAGCACCCAGTCGGTCGCCACCCTGACCCGGTTCGCGCCCGCGGGGAGCGCGGCCAGGTGGTAGGCCCGGGTCAGCAGCGCCGCCGGCGGCCCGCTCAGGGTGAGGCCGAACGGGTTCGCCACCGCGGCGCGGCCACCGAGATCCACCACGAAGCCCAGGTCACGGTGCCGGTACCGGCGCGGCGAGCCATACCCGAGCGAGGCGGCCACGTTGCGGGCCGCCGTCCGGCCCTGGCGGATCGCGTGCTGCGCGGTCTGCCCGGCCGGCGCTCCCCCGCGCGTCACGTCGGGGACGGCGGCGGCGTCCCCGAGCGCGAACACCCCGTCCGCGGTGGGCACGCGGAAGAACTCGTCCACGATCAGCCGGCCGTGCGCGGTGGGCAGCCCGAGCGCGGCGACGAGCGGGCTGGGGCTCACGCCGGCGCACCAGACGACCGTGTGGGTCGGCACGCCCGTGCGGGTGCGGACCGTCGGCCCGCCAGCCGCAAGCGTGACCGCCTCGGCCCCGATCTCCACCACCGACGTGCCCAGATGGACCTCGACCCCACGCCCGGCGAGCACCCGCGCGGCGCGATGCCCCAGCGCCGGCGCGAGCTCGTGCAGCACCCGCGGCGCGTGATCCACCAGCAGCCAGCGGACGTCGGACGGCCGCAGCCGCTGGTAGGCCGCCGCGGCGTGCCGGGTGAACCCGACCATCTGCGCGGCGAGCTCCGTCCCGGTGTAACCGCCGCCGACCACGACGAACGTACACAGCGCCGCCCGGCGGCGCGGGTCGTCGGCGGCGTCGGCCAGCTCCAGCCGGCGCAGGACGTGGTCGCGCAGCGCCACGGCCTCGTCGAGGTTCTTCAGCCCGAGGGCGTGCTCGTCGAGGCCGGGCACGTCCAGGGTGCGGGTGACCGAGCCGGGCGCGAGGACCAACCTGTCCCAGCCGACGGTCCGGGTGGTGGCGTCCGCGGAGCGCACGGTGACCGTGTGCGCGGACAGGTCGGCGGCGACGACGTCACCGAGCCGCAGCAACGTGCGACGCAGGACGGCACGCAGCGCCACGGCCAGGTGGCGGGGCTCCACCGTGCTGGCGCAGACCTGCGGCACCAGCGAGGTGTAGAGCAGATGGTCCACGGGTGAGACCACGGCAAGCTCCGCGCGGCCGGCGGGAAGCGCGGATTCCAGCCGGCGCAGCAGGCTCACCCCGGCGAAGCCGCCACCGACGACGACCACCCGGGAAACCCCGGCCCGGCCGGAGTCAGTCGGGGCCGTCGAGCCCGTCCGGTCCGCCCGGCCCATCGGGCCTCGCTGCTCCGTCGGGTCTGGCCGCCGCCCCGGCGTCGGCCGCCCGGTCGGCTTCCACGGCACCTCCGGGACCGACCCGACCACGGCTGCTCCCCCGATGATATGAATATCGACATGATCGGCGAAAATTCCTCGACGGACGGTGTCCCATCGGGAGAAGTCCCGACGGAAAACCCTTCGATGGACAACGCCGCCGCCTATGTCGACGGCTACGGTGTGCGATCCCGTCCACTGCGCGAAATTCTCTCGCTGTTGACCCGTGACAGCCAGCCGATCGAGGTTCTGATAGCCCGGACCGCGACACCGCGGCGCGCGGTCGAGGAGCTTCTGCGCAGCCTTGACGAGGATCTCACCGAAAACAAGCACGGCCACCGGATACGGCCGGAATTGACCGCCGGGTATCGCACCCGATTCGCTCTGGACGAGCTGGAACCGGCCGACGCCCGCGCCGGCGGCGACGCCCGCGCCAGTGGCGACGCCCGCGCCAGTGGCGACGCCCGCGCCGGTGCCGACGGCCTCGCCGCAAGCCGTGTCGGCGGCGGCGCCGACAGCGGCGTCGAGCTCGACGCCCTGGGCCGGCTGATCGCGGCTGCCCCGGCGCCCCGCCGGGATCTCGACCACGTGGCGGCGACCGCCGCGACGCTGGCCCGCCGCGCGGCCTGGCTCACCAGCACCTACGACCTGGCCGGCCGGCGGGTGCTGTTCGTCGGCGACCACGACCTGACCTCGGTGGCGCTGGCCCGGCGGCAGCCCGGCGTCGAGATCACCGTGGTCGACCTGGATGAGCGGACCCTCGCCTACATCGACGCCACGGCACGATCCGAGGGACTGTCGATCCGCACGCTGTTCGGCGATCTGCGATTCACCCTGCCGCCCGCCGCGCGGGAGTGGGCGGACCTCGTCCTCACCGATCCGCCGTACACCCCCGAAGGGGTCGGCCTTTTCCTCGGGCGAGCGCTCGCCGGCCTGGGTGACCGGAAAAACGGAGTCGTCGTCGTCGCCTACGGCCACAGCCGGCTCCATCCGATGCTGGGTTTTCAGGTACAGCAGTCCATGCAGCAGTTCGGCGTCGTCTTCGAAGCCATACTGCCGGCATTCAACCGTTATGACGGCGCGCAGGCCGTGGGAAGTGCCAGCGATCTGTACGTGTGCGCGCCGACCAGCCGCACGTGGAAAGTCCTCGAGCGGGCGGTGGAGAGCTTCGGAACACGCATCTACACCCACGGAACGCAGTCCGTGGAGAGCACCGCGGCGGTCGAGCTCGGGCCGGCCGCGACGGTGATCGGCGACGCCACCGCCGCCGGATCGCCGGACGCCCGCCGCCTCGGCCTGCGCTCGCTGTTCACCGGCTCGGACTACCTTCGCGACCTCGGCGACAACGCGGACGTCGCCGTGGACCTCACCGCCGACCCCGGGCCGCTGCTGCTGCGCGCCCTGCTCGCCGTGACCGCCCGCAAGGTCCGGTTCGTCGTGCCGGTCGACCATCCCGACGTGTCGACCCCCGGCGCCCGGGCCGCTCTCGCGAGCCTGGTCGCCCCGAAGTACCGCCTGACGTTCCCCCCACCGGCCACGGCGGGACGTCCACGGGGGGCGACTGGGACCGAGAGCGGCGGCTACGAGGTCGTCCACGCGGATCTGGTCGACGCGGGCGACGGCGACGGCGAGGCGGACGCCCGGGTGGGCGCCGACGGTCCGCTCCGGCCGCCCGCGTCAGACGTCGCCGCGCGCTGGCTGCTCGAACGGGCCCACGGCCGGATCGGGAACGTGCTGCGCGAGGGCGTGATCCGCGCGGCCGCCCGGGACGGACGGACGCTCTCCAAGAACGACGCCCGCGCGCTGGTCCGAGCCCAGGTGGGCACCGTCGATCTCGACACGCTGGACCTGGCCGCGATCGAGACCCCTCGTGCACGCCTGGAGCGGGTACTCCAGGCCGTCCGCGCGCCGAGGGCCGCACCAGCGCCCGCCCCTCAGAATCCCAACCATGGGCAGGACTGATCAGGCGATCAGGCCTGGATACGAACGCGAAATCAAAGTCGTTCACGGTTGGGCTCACCGCTTGTGTGGGCGAAGCGGCGTCCTTCTGGAGTGAGTCGGGCGTTGCGATGAGTCATACGGAACGGACAGCTTCGACTGGCGCGCCAACCGCGGGGTCGGGCATGTGCATCCGCTGGGGAAGGAAGAGAGGGGTGGCGAGCAGGAGGACGCCGGAGATGGTGATGGCGGTGAGTGGGCTGGTGAGCGTCGCGAGGACGCCCCAGATCACCATGAGGGTCGCCTGGGCGAGTTTGCTGCTGATGCTCCATGCGCTGAGGACTTGTGCGACGTGGCCGGCGGGAGTGCGTTGCAGGCGTTCTGTCGCGTTGATGGGGTTGAAGACGCCCATGCAGGTGATCAGCAGGGCCTCGACGACGATTACCGTGAGGAGTCCGGGAATGCCGGGACGGGTCAGGGCGAGTCCGAGCGGGAAGATCGAGCGCAGCCAGCCGGAGACGATCATGACGCGGTGCCGACCGTAGCGGGTGACGAGGCGCGCGGAGAGGCGGGCGCCGGCGAAGCCGCCGAGTGCCGGGATGCCGAAGGCGAGACCGTACTGCCAGGCGGGGAAGTGGTACTCGCCCAGCAGAAGGACGGCCAGGAGCGGGCTGGTGGCCATGATCAGACCGCCGACTGCCACGGAGTTGAGGAACAGACGTCGTAGAGCGCGGTCGTGCAGGATGAATCGCCAGCCGCTCAGAAGGTCAGTGGCGCGTACCTTGGTGGCCGCGTCGCGGGGCGCTGCGACGTCGCCGCCACGGATGCGGAGGACCCCGAGCGCGGAGAGCAGGTAGCTGAAGGCGTCGGCGGCGACGGTGACGACCGGGCCGAGCAGCCCGATGAGCGCTCCGCCGAGAGGCGGGCCGGCCGCGGTCGCCACCCAGCTCGTGCCCTCGAATCTCCCGTTCGCGACGAGCAGATGGTCCGAGTGGACGAGGTGCTTCAGGTACGCACCGGATGCGGCGGTGAAGGCGATGCTCGCCGTTCCGGAGATGACCGAGACGACCAGCAGTTGGCCGTAGGACAGCAGACCGAGGAAGTACGCGATCGGAACGCTCGCCATGGCGAGGAACCGAACCAGGTCCGTCGCGATCATCACGGGGCGCTTGGTCCGGTGCTCGATCCACGGCCCGAGCGGGACCGCGACGATCGCGGCGACGGCGAGGCCGGCTGCTCCCAGGAACGAGACGGCGAATGCCGACGAGTGCAGCACCCGGACCGCGATGAGCGGGAACGCCCCGAAAGCGATCCACGTGCCGTATGTGCTGACGGCGTAGGCCGACCACAGCCACCCGAAGCCGGGCCCCGATCTCACACGCACATGGCTCCTCGCGACAACCGACGGTTTGGATGCCCGAAGCACATCAGTCATGCTGGAGCGCGATCAAACAACCGATTCCTCGGCGAGCCACAACCAACAGTTGTGCGCACCTAAGATGAACCAGTGGACACCGAGGCATTGCGATCGTTCGTCCGGGCGGCCGAGCTCGGACAGTTGCAACATGCGGCCGACGAGCTGGGCGTGACGCAACAGGCGGTTTCCAAGCGGATCGCCGCCCTGGAGCGCGGGCTGGAAGTCCGGCTGTTCACCCGTACCGCCCGAGGGGTTGAACTGACACTCGACGGTCAGGCTTTTCTCCCGCACGCGCGGAGCATCGTCACGGGTGTCGATCGCGCCATAACCGCGGTCAGGCCGGGCTCCCGGGCCCTTCGGATCGACGTTCTCGGCCTGCGAAGCGCGCAGGCCGTTGTTCTGCACGACTATTGGCGGTCGCATCCCGAAACCAACCTCGACGTGGTGACCCTCAGGGTCAACGACCCACGCGTGGCGGTCACCGCCGTCGAGGCAGGCGATATCGACGCCTCGTTCCGTACCGTCACCGACCCGGCCACGCTGCCACGCGGCGTGCAGATGATCCATGCGTTCGACTCCCCGCTGGAACTTCTCGTCGGCCCGAGACATCCGCTCGCCGCCGCGCGAAGACTGACGCCACCGCAGCTGCGCCAGCATCGGATATGGGTGCCGGGTATCGCGCCCCGAAGCGAATGGGCGGAGTTCTACGACCAGCTCGCCACCGACTTCGACCTACGCATCGACGCGGCAGGCCCGCACTTCGGCGATGAAGTACTTTTGGACACCCTCGCGGAATCCGCAGACGTGGCCACCCTCGTCGGGGCACGCGACCGGTACATCTGGCCGACGAACCACGACCTACGCCGCATCCCTATCGTGAATCCGATGCTCGCATACCCCCTCTCGCTCATCCTCCCCAGAACGAATCCACACCCAGGACTCCGCGCGATCATCACCCACCTCGGAACCCTGCCGAGGCTCCCTGAGACGGTCTGGCTCCCGTCCTGGGCAACGACGCCACGGCGCGGCGGCGGCGACATCGCGAATGCTCGCGGGTGCCAACCTCGACCAAGGTGACTCGATCGACCGCTGACCGGCCGCGCGAGAAGTAGAAGTAAGGAGAGCGCGACGCCGGCAGGGTGGTGACGTCGGGGCGGAACGGGCAGGACCAGGCGCAGATGATGTCGCGTGAGCGCCCGCCTCGGTCTGGAGTGATCCCCGTGCCTGTCGCCAAGGTTCTGTCCGTCGTCCCGGTAGCCGACTTCGACGCGTCGATCGCCTGGTACGAACGGCTGTTCGGCCGGCCCGCCGACGCGCGTCCGATGCCGGGGCTGGCGGACTGGCACATCACCAATGACGCGTGGGTGCAGGTCTTCCGCGACGTCGACCACGCCGGAGGATCGGCGTTGAACTTCGCCGTCGACGATCTCGAGGACGAAACGGCGGTCCTGGCCGGGCGCGGCATCACGCTCGGCGAGGTCACCGAGACGACCAAGAACGCGAAGCTGGCCTCGGTGGCCGACCCCGCCGGCAACACCGTCACCCTGATCGAGAACCCGTCGACCTGACCGACGCCGTCAAGCTACCGGTCAGGCCGGGCTCCTGAAACGTCGGCGCACCGCGTCCAGCTTCTGGTTGTTTCGTTCGACTTTCCAGAACTCCCAGCCGTTGCAACCGACTCCCCTGGCGTCCGCGGCAGCGCCCGACGGAGTCGTGAACGAGGAGCCGGACGCCGTCCGAATTCGTCCGTTGGCGAGGACCGTCGCCCGGTGCTCCGCTCCGCCGCCGTGGGCTATCAGCCCTTCCTCGGGGAAGACGAGGCCGGCTCGGAGAAGATCGGCGACGGTCACACCGTAGCTTCTCCTGGTCTTTCCCCCAGCATGCGCAGGGACCGGGACGTCCTCCTGGGGAGAGAAGATGGTCAACCCGAGCGCGGCGGGCGACCAGATCCGTTCAGCCATCGCCCGGTAGAGTTCGGCCCGCTTGTCGATGAAACTCTGGACGGAATCCCCCAGATTGTAGGGGATGAACTTGTCCTGTAGATTCTGGGCGGCAACGAACTTCCGGAACTTGACCTTTCCCCTGCCCTCGTGACTGCTCGGAGAAACCGAGGCGGCGAGCCAGTTGAATCGCGGGTAGATCTCCATCTTGTCCACCAGCGACATGCTGCCGATGCTGGCATTCTCCTCGCCGTCCAGCAGAACCAACCCGCCCAGCCTGCTCCGAAGCTTCTTGAACTCCGTGCCGGTCAATGTCCCGGTGTCGTAGATGCCGGGCTTCCTGGTGAATAGGTGCTCAATTTCGTACGGCCGCCTCCCGTCCGTTCGGGTGAGCATCCTGTCCGCTCTCTCGTGACGTTCGGTTCCCCGCTCCAGCCAGGCGGTCAGGCGGGCAAGAAAATAGAGGAGAAAGTTCCGGTTTCCGCCCTCACGATAGCCCATCGACGAGATTTCTTCGAATCTCTCGTACCAACCGGCGGCGGCCGTGCCGAGTTCCCGACTGAGGGACTCCGTAGTGCGGGACTCGCGCACCCGCGGTAGCAGCGGGTCAATGACCTCGGCGAGGTCGGACGAGCCGTACGACTCTCCGCTGAGGCCACGGGTGACGACGAACAGGTCGACGAAGTTGGCCACCAGCCGGGCCTTGGCGAGGAAGACCGCTTCGGTGTCCTCCGTTCGGGCAGCCACCAGCGTGAGGTCGAACTGCCGGGTAACACCGTTGCGGGCGTTGAACCAGATCGCCTCGAACTCGGTGCGGTACTCCCCTGCCGCCCGCAGCAGGTCCAGATACCGTCCGTGCAGCGGCTCCAGCCAGTCGGTCAATAGGCTCACGCGCGAGCCGTTCTTCCGGGCCGGCCACAGGTCGTCCTCATGCCTGGAAAGCCATTCATGAGGAGCCTGCTCACGGGCGCGCTCGGACTCCTCGGACGGGTCGACGTCGAAGTACCGCGCGTGCAACGCCGCCCGCACGAACTCGAGCGGGCCGTTCCTGTCCACCGCCTCCAACGCGGTGACCATGGATCTCCATTTCACGTCCAGCTTGTCCAGGTCGTCGCGGGCGTCGCTGAACAAGTAGTTCTTGAGGTGGTCCAGCGGGGCGAGCCGGACTCCTCGGTCGTTCATCGTGGAGAACATCTCCTGGCCGCGTTCCCGATCGCCCGCGTCCATCTCCACGAGGGAGACCCGGTGCAGCAGCCAGCGGCCGAAGTAGGGAAGCAGGTCCTCTTTGATCTGCGCCGGGCAGCAGGCGAGGATGTGATTGGATGCATCCCACACCCGCCGGATGTCGGGGGAGGCCGCGTCGATGCCGAACTGGTGGTCAGCGAGCAGGGCAGCGAAGTACGGTTCGAGGTTCTCGACGCGTACGGCGAAGGACTGGTTGAGTGGTCGACCGCCGCGTATGAGTACACCCAGCTGCATTCTCAGATCGTCGACATCGTCCCGATGAGATGCAATCTTGTACAGCTGGATCAGGAGGAGGAGCAGGGTGGTGACCCGCTGCTGACCGTCAGCCAGGTAGGTCTGCCCGTTCTGCCGATAGACAATGATGGAACCCAGAAAATAGGGGTCGTATTGGTCGACGTCCCCGTAGTTGTCGGTGTCTTCCCACTGTCGAAGAAACTTGCCGGCAAGGTCGCCGATGAGTTCCTCGATCTGCGGCCGCTCCCAGGCGTAGCTGCGCTGGAAGGCGTCGAGCTGGTACGTCCGCCCGTCGAACAGCTCCTGGACCACGATGCTGTTCGCCTTGACGATCGGCTTCGTGATGCGCGCCTTGCGCACGGCCTCTCCCCACATCGTCTGGACGCCGCCAGGAGGTGCAGCCTGACTCTGGTCAGGTGACGAGTGCCTTGACCAGCACCACCTCGTCGCCGCTGCCGAACCACGAGAAACCGGACCGCACGACCCCGACCTCCTGGCCGGGCCGAGGGTGGGACCCACCGACTGGCTCGTGCCGTGCGCGGTCGAACGGGACCTGGTCTCCGATCCGACCCGCCGGCTGCAGCCGGCGGCGCGCCGCCTCTTCCAAGAGCCAGTCCACGACATCCATCGCCGAACGGCCCTCCGCCACGACCAGCTCGGCCCCGCCCACGAGGTCCGCCAGGAGCACGGCCTTCTCCTGCTCGCGTTGTTCCGTCCAGCCGATCTGGGCACGAGGGCCGGTGGTCTCGGCACGTGCCAGGCTGTCGGCGATGTTGTCGACATAGGCTTGGACGAGCCAGCCGGGTGCCCGCACGCGGGCCCGCGCTGACAGCTCCGCCAGCGAGGCCTGCGAGGGCTGGGACACAGGAGACCACGCGTAGGTGGTGGGCGTCGGTTTCGAGATGTTCGGGTGTGCCTTGAGAAGGCCGCGGAGACGTTCCCACTGACGGTTGGCGTCCTCGAGCCGGACACCGGCATCGACGAGGGTGCTCCTGATCTCCTGGAGGCGAACGGGACGGCCGTACTGCCTGATGACCGCCACGAATGCCGTGCCAGCGTCTTCAGTGAACTGCTTCGCGAGTACCCGGTCACTCATCGAAACCTCGTTCAGGTCGGAGTCGTGGCCTGCCAACGGCCAGGGTGAAAGAGAATCTGCTGTCGTGTGCCAGACGGCATTTGCGCGTCAGGCGCCCGATTTCCGAGGTCATTGCCACACTCTTGCATCTTCCACCAGAATCCAACGACCCGAGGATTTCCTTCCGTCTTCGAAGTACTCCAGCAGCCTGGTCACAGATTTCGGCGTTGTTTCTCGAAATCCTAGGGATCTCGCCCGCGCCAGCGGCGGCATTTCGACCTAAAACCTCACCCCCGTCACTCCACTCCCACATTTATACATCAATGCGCACCATCGACTTAAAATGCCGTTTGCGATGCATGGTCCCGTTGTGTGATATGTGGCAAAAAGCGGCTTCCGGCATGCCTGAACGAATGATGGTACTTGAACGCAGTGGGCCCACAGGGATGACGACACTCCCGCATGGTCACCGCCCAGGACCTCGCCGGGAGTCCGCCCGCACTCGCACGCCAGACTTCACCGGCCGTCAGATGACTCAGCGGCGGATCGACAACAAGGACGGTTCCCGAAGTGGGTGCCGGTGGATACCACAGTCTGCCGGATCAGGACACAATGCCGTGAAGCTTAAGTCGATCTTGGATGGCTGATCTTCTGCTGTTCTTGGCTGGTGGGTTGGTACGGCGTGGCGGCGTGGCATCTGTGCTGGTGGGTGGTTTGGTCACGGTTCGTGGCTTCGA
>NZ_UBIZ01000710.1:0-472 GCF_900465275.1 Parafrankia sp. Ea1.12
GAGTTCCACCGCTGCGTCGACATGATGGTCGACCGGCTTGACGCGACGCCCGCCGTCATCCAGCTCCCCTGGGGTGTGGAGTCGGACTTCCGCGGCGTCATCGACCTGATCCGGATGAAGGGTCTCCTCTGGCAGTCGGAGGACAAGGGCGCGTCGTACGACTCCGTCGACATTCCGGCCGATCACGCCGAGGCCGCGCAGGAATGGCACGACAAGCTGGTGGAGACCGTCGCCGAGAACGACGACGAGCTCATGGAGCTCTACCTCGAGGGCGAGGAGCCCACCGAGGAGCAGCTCGTGGCCGCGCTGCGGCGCGCCACGCTCGCCAGCAAGATCAACCCGGTGCTGTGCGGGTCGGCGTTCAAGAACAAGGGTGTCCAGCCGATGCTGGACGCGGTGGTCGACTTCCTGCCGAACCCGCTCGACATCGGTGCCACGGTTGGCCACTCGGTCAGCGACGAGGCCCCTTCAG
>NZ_UBIZ01000705.1:0-1230 GCF_900465275.1 Parafrankia sp. Ea1.12
ACCCGGACGACCTTGACGCCTGGCGGGCCGCGGTACGCCCCGAGACGCGGGCCTTCTACGGCGAGACGATCGGCAACCCGCGCGGGGACGTCTTCGACACCGAGGGCGTCGCGGCCGTCGCGCACGAGGCCGGGATACCTCTGATCATCGACAACACCCTGGCGACGCCCTACCTGTACCGGCCGTTCGAGCACGGCGCCGACATCGTGCTGCACTCGGCCACGAAGTTCATCGGCGGCCACGGCACCTCGATCGGCGGGATCATCGTCGACAGCGGCCGGTTCGACTACGGCGCCAGCGGGCGGTTCGCGAACTTCACCACCCCCGACCCGAGCTACCACGGCCTGGTCTACTGGGACGCCCTCGGTCACGGCAGCTACATCGCCAAGGCCCGGGTGCAGCTCCTGCGCGACCTCGGCCCGGCCGTCGCGCCGCTCAACTCCTTCCTGTTCCTGCAGGGCCTGGAGACGCTGTCACTGCGGATGGAGCGGCACAGCGCCAACGCCCAGCGGGTCGCCGAGTGGCTGCGGGCGCGCGACGAGGTGAGCTGGGTCGCCTACCCGAAGCTGGCCGGTTCGCCGTGGTACGAGCGGGCGAGCCGGGTCCTGCCCCGCGGCGCGGGCGCCGTGCTGGCGTTCGGTATCGAGGGCGGTGCGGCGGCGGGCCGGAAGTTCGTCGAGGGCCTGGAGCTGTTCAGCCACCTCGCCAACATCGGCGACGTCCGCTCGCTGGTCATCCACCCGGCGACGACCACCCACTCGCAGCTCACCGACGCCGAACAGGCGGCGACCGGGGTCACCCCCGACCTGATCCGGCTGTCGGTGGGCATCGAGGGCATCGACGACATCCTCGCCGACCTCGACGCGGGCTTCCGGGCCGCGAAGTCCGGATGACCGACCAGCGTCAGGACGCCGCACCCGCCAGCCAGCCGGCGCCGCCACCCCGGCCACCGTCGGGTCCGCGGCCGGCACCGCCGTCGCCGTCGCCGTCGCCGTCGCCGTCGCCGCCGGCGTCGGCGGCGTGGCGCCCCGGCGACCCGGTGGGAGATCGCCGGTTCGTCAGGTCGGCCGGCCCGCTGACCCTGGAACGCGGTGGTTCGCTGCCCGAGGTGACGATCGCCTACGAGACGTGGGGCACGCTCGCGCCCGACGCGGGTAACGCCGTGCTGGTGCTGCACGCGCTCACCGGCGACAGTCACGCCGCCGGCGGCGTGACTGTCGCCGGTGAGCG
>NZ_UBIZ01000704.1:0-1259 GCF_900465275.1 Parafrankia sp. Ea1.12
TGAGATATCGCAGATTCGGAACAACCGGTGTCGAGGTAAGCACCCAGTGCCTGGGCACGATGAACTTCGGCCGGCTGGGAAGCACCGATCCCGACGACAACGTCCGGATCATCAACCGCGCGCTGGACGGCGGAATCAACTTCATCGACACGGCCGACGTGTACTCGCACGGCGAGAGCGAGGAGATCATCGGCCGGGCGGTGAAATCCCGCCGGGACGACGTGGTGCTGGCGACCAAGTGCTTCTTCCCCATGGGCGACCGCCTCCAGCGGGGATCCTCCCGCCGATGGATCACGCAGGCCGTCGAGGGCAGCCTGCGCCGGCTGGGCACCGACCGCATCGACCTGTACCAGATGCACAAGCTCGACTGGAACACCGACCTGGAGGAGACCCTCGGCGCCCTCACCGACCTCGTCCGCCAGGGCAAGGTCCTCTACCTGGGCTCGTCGTCGTTCCCGGCGGACTGGATCGTCGAGGCCCAGTGGGCGGCGGCCCGCCGCGGCGGCGAACGGTTCGTCTGCGAACAGCCGCAGTACTCGATCTTCGCCCGGTCGATCGAACAGGACGTCCTGCCCGCGTGCCGGCGGCACCGGATGGCGGTCATCCCCTGGAGCCCGCTCGCCGGCGGCTGGCTGACCGGCAAGTACCAGCGCGGCCAGGAGCCGCCGGCCGGCTCACGCTACGACCCGACCAGCCCGTTCATGCAGGGAACGGTCAGCTCGGCCGAAGACCGCTCCTCGCCCGCCCGGTTCGACGCCGTGGACGCCCTGCGCGGCGTCGCCGACCAGGCGGGCATCACCCTGACCGAGCTGGCCATGGCGTTCGTCTCCAGCCATCCCGCCATCACCTCGACGATCATCGGGCCGCGCACCATGAAGCACCTTGAGGACGCGCTGAACGCCGCCGACGTCGACCTCGACGCGGACGCGCTCGACGCCATCGACAAGATCGTGCCGCCCGGCACCGACATGCCCGGGATCGACCACTTCACCCAGCACCCGGCCCTCCTGCCCGCCGCCCGCCGACGTCCGTGAAGGCCGTACGCCCCAAAGCGGGCGAGATCACCGTCGTCGACCTCGACGAGCCACCGGGAGCCGGGGACGAGGTCATCCGGATCGCGGCAGCGAGCATCTGCAGCTCGGACCTGATGTACATGCGGTTCGGGCTGGAACGGGTCATCGGACATGAGCTGGCCGGCGTCCGCGCGGACGGAACCGGGGCCGTCGTGGAGGCGCTCTACGGGTGCATGGAATGCGACC
>NZ_UBIZ01000723.1:0-236 GCF_900465275.1 Parafrankia sp. Ea1.12
GGACATCGAGTTGCTCGTGCTGCGGCATGAGGTCGCGGTGCTGCGCCGCACCCAGCCCAAGCCCCGGTGGGACTGGGCGGACCGGGCGGTCCTCGCCGCTCTGATCAGGCTCCTGCCCAGAGCGCTGCGGGCGCACCGGCTGGTCGCGCCCGGCACCGTTCTGCGGTGGCACCGCCGCCTGGTCACACGGAAGTGGACCCACCCGCAGCGGACGGGACGGCCACCGATCAGCCAGG
>NZ_UBIZ01000694.1:0-1737 GCF_900465275.1 Parafrankia sp. Ea1.12
CGATGCCGGGTCGGTGGGTGTGTGGTCGGTGGGTGCGGGGGTGGTGGTTCCCGCGGTGACGGTGGACGGGCTGATCCGGGATCAGGTAGCGCGTACTCCCGGGGCGGTCGCGGTCGTGGACGACGCGGATGGTGCGGAGTTGGCGTACGCGCAGTTCGACGCGCGGGTGAACGCTCTGGCCCGTCTCCTGACCGAGCGGGGCGTGACGGTGGGTGGCCGGGTCGCGGTGGCCCTGCCGCGCTCGGCGGACCTGGTGACCGCTCTTGCTGCGGTACTGCGTGCCGGCGCCGCGTATGTTCCCGTCGATCCGGGATATCCCGCGGAGCGTGTTACCGCGATCCTCCAGGACTCCGGTGCCCGGGTGGCCATCACCGATATTGCGACGGCGGCGGCCCAGGCGGGCGTGTTCACCGCCGCGGGTGCCGTCACCGTGGTCCTCGATGAGAATGCTGTTCGTGGCCAGGTGGAACACGGGGCGTCCGACGCACCCGTGCTGTCGCGCCCGGTCACCCCCGGCGACACCGCGTATGTGATCTTCACGTCCGGTACCACCGGACGACCCAAAGGCGTCGCCCTGTCCCATGCCGCGGTCGTGAACCGGCTTGTCTGGGGCCGGGAGGTGTTGGGGTTCTCGTCGTCTGATCGGGTGCTGCTGAAGACACCGTTCACGTTCGACGTGTCGGTACCGGAGTTCTTCCTCCCGCTGATCACCGGGGCGGTGGTCGTGGTCGCCCGTGACAACGCACATGGGGATCCGGGCTATATCGCCGGTGTGGTGCGGAAAAGGCGGGTCACGAGCGTGCATTTCGTGCCATCGATGCTTCAGGCGTTCCTGGACTCGGGAGCAGAGGCGGGGTCGTTCCCGGATGTGCGGCTGGTGTCGTTCACGGGGGAAGCGCTGCCGGTGGCGGCGGCCATCAAGGCCCGGGAGGTGTTCGACCAGGCGGAACTGTTCAACCTGTACGGGCCGACCGAAGCGGCGGTCGAGATCGCCAGCTACGACATCGCCGCTCTGAACGCAGACTCGGATTCGACGCCGATCGGTCGCCCGGTGTCGAATTCTTATGTGCGGGTGCTGGACGGGTGGCTGCGCCCGGTACCGGCCGGGGTGACCGGTGAGCTGTATCTGGGCGGGGTGCAGCTGGCGGAAGGATATGTGGGCCGGGCAGGGCTGACAGCGGAAAGGTTCGTCGCCGACCCTCTCGGCGCCCCGGACGAGCGGCTGTACCGGACCGGCGATCTGGCCCGATGGAACGACCAGGGCGAGTTGGAGTACCTGGGCCGGTCCGACGACCAGGTCAAGGTACGCGGGTTCCGGATCGAACTCGACGAGATCCGCGCTGTCCTCGAACGACACCCCGCCATCTCGGGTGCCGCGGTCACCGCTCTCGATCACCCCGCCGGAGGGAAGTTCCTCGCCGCCTATGTCACCACCACCCCGTCCGCACCAGCCGACGAGGCCGTGCTGGCCGACGTGCTGCGGGAACACACGAACACGCTCCTGCCGGAGTACATGGTTCCCGCATCGTTCACCCGCCTGGCCACACTCCCCACGACCTCGAGCGGGAAACTCGACCGCAAAGCACTACCCGCCCCCGACCTGACCGCCGGATCCGGCAGCGGCCGCCCCCCGGAAACCGACACCGAGCTGTCCCTGGCCGGGGTGTTCCGCGACGTCCTCGCCCTCCCCGAGAGCACACCCCTGTCCGTGGACGACGACTTCTTCCGACTCGGCCG
>NZ_UBIZ01000693.1:0-1740 GCF_900465275.1 Parafrankia sp. Ea1.12
CTTGACGGCTACCGCCGGCTGACCGTCCGCTACGAACGCAACGGCCGTAACTTCCTCGGATTCCTCTGCCTGGCCGCCGCGATCACCTGCTGGAAGAAACTCCCACACCCCACCTGAGACACGCTCTGAATGCTCGAAGATGCCGGAGGTCCGATGTCTGCCGGTGTGCGACAAGGCGACGGTTTCTTCGGGCTACAGCCGCTCACGGGTCGCGACCTGCACACCGCGCCGTATGCTGGCCCTAGTTCGCAGCCAGCCGGAGACACCAGCGAGCCGGAGACACCAGCGAGGAGGCCCTCGTCCATGAGCACTCCAGAGATCGGCCATCCGCTGTACCCGCCGCTGCGCCCTGCGGTCACCGTCGAGGAGCTCCTGGCCGCGAGAGGTACACAACCCATCCGGTCCCTCGACGACCTGGCCGCCGACACCTTCGATTCCGACGAGGAGCTCGACGAGTTCCTCGCGTTCACCTACGCCGAGCGTCGTCGCGACGTCGCCTGAGCCGCCGCCGTGCAGCCTGTCGTCCTTGACACCGACGTCGCCTCCCTGAGTCACAAGCGCAGACTCAGCGGGCCCGTGGCAACCCGCCTGATCGGCCGACGGCCACTGATCACGTTCGTGACCTTCGGTGAGCTCACCAAGTGGACCGACCTGCGAGACTGGGGCAGTCGCCGACGTCAGGAACTCGCCGACTGGCTCTCCGGAATCCCTGTGCTGCCCGGCGACGAAGCAGTCGCCGCCACCTGGGGCAAACTCTCCGCGGCCGCCACCCGGGCCGGACAGCCCCGCCCGGTCAACGACATGTGGATCGCGGCCTGCTGCCTCACCCACAATCTGCCGCTCGCCACCTTGAACCTGAAGGACTACATGTACTTCAGGGATCATCACGGTCTACGGATTCTCGGCGAGGAGTAACCGCCGCTCGCCACCTACACGTACGGGACTATGGCGGAGTCAGGCGTGTCTGTGGACGGTACGTTCGACCGACGGCCCAGTCGCCGACGTCAGCACCGAGCGTGTGGGGCTCCAAAATCCAGGTGCGGCCTGTGAGCTGCTCTTTTGTAGCTCGGGTGATCGTCTGCGGGGGTCGTCAGGCGGCGTTGCGGTATTCGTTGATCAGCCCGTCGAGGACGCGTGTGCGACGGACGGTGGAGGCCGAGGTCGGGGCGACGGCGGGTGGCGGGTCGGGTGGGTGCTGGCCGAGGGAGCGGTGGGGTCGGTGGGTGTTGAAGTGCTCGGCGTACGTGGCGAGGACCGACGTCAGGTGCTGTTCGGAGACGATCAGCAGTCTGTCGGTGCATTCGCGGCGGGCGGTGCCGACCCAGCGTTCCGTGATCGCGTTCGCTTTCGGAGACTGTGGTGGTGTGTGCATCACGTCGATGCCGGCTGCGGTGAAGACGGCGTCGACGGAAGCCGTGAATTTCGTGTCGCGGTCACGGATGAGGAACCGGAACCGGTGGCTACGCTCCTCGAGGTCCATCAGCAGGTTTCGTGCCCGTTGGGTGACCCAGGCCGCGGTCGGATGCTTGGTGACCCCGAGAACATGGACGTGGCGGGTGGCGTGTTCGACGACGAAGAACACGTAGATCCGTTGGAGGAACGCGGTGTCCACGGTGAAGAAGTCGCAGGCCAGCAGGCCGGAGGCCTGGGCGCGCAGGAACGTGCGCCAGGAGGTGTCGGCCCGGCGGGGTGCGGGGTCGACGCCGGCGCGGTGCGGGATCCGCCAGACGGTGGCGACTC
>NZ_UBIZ01000692.1:0-1848 GCF_900465275.1 Parafrankia sp. Ea1.12
TTCATGACCGCGGTGATGCAGGGTGTACGGATCCTCGAGGTCGCTGAGCACACGTTCGTACCCGCTGCGTCCGCGTTGCTGTCCGACTGGGGTGCCGACGTCATCAAGATCGAGCACGTCGAGCGTGGGGACGCGATGCGCGCGCTGGCGTCCTCGGGTGTCGCGGTCGTCCCGAAGGACGTCCACGTGCTGCTGGAGCACTCCAACCGTGGCAAGCGCAGCCTGGGCCTCGACCTGACCTCCCAGGCCGGCCGCGACATCCTCTACAAGCTCGCCGGCACCTGCGATGTCTTCCTCACCAACAAGCTGCCCAGCGTGCGCACCAAGCTGCACATCGATGTCGAGGACATCCGCGCCCACAACCCGAACATCGTCTACGTCCGTGGGACCGGCCAGGGTGAGCGCGGGCCGGACGCCGACCGGGGCTCCTACGACTCGCTGGCCTTCTGGGCCCGCGCCGGCGTCGCCGTCGGCAGCATGCGGCCCGAGTACAGCCACGTCCCGGTCCCGCCCGCGCCCGGTTTCGGGGACTCGATCGGCGCGATGACGATCGCCGGCGGGATCATGGGCGCGTTGTTCCACCGCGAGCGCACCGGTGAGGCCACCGAGGTCGACGTCTCCCTCATGGCCACCGGGATGTGGGCGATGGGCCAGGCCCTCGCCCTGTCGCTGCTGCTCGACATCCCGTGGACCCCGCCGCCGCTGGACGCGCCGCGTTCCAACCCGCTGACCGGTAACTACCAGACCAAGGACGGCCGCTGGCTGTCGTTCACCTGCCTGCAGGCCGGGAAGTACTGGGCTCCGATGTGCGAGGCCATCGGGCGTCCCGAGCTGGGCGCCGACCCGCGTTTCGTCGACCACGCCGCGCTGATGGCGAACAGCCGGGAGGCCATCGCGATCCTCGAGGCCGCCTTCGCCGAGCACCCGCTGGCCGAGTGGCGTGAGCGGCTGGCGACCTTCATCGGCCAGTGGACGGTCGTGCAGGACACCCTGGAGGCCGCCGCGGACCCGCAGGCGGTCGCCAACGGGTACGTCCAGGACTGCGCCACCGCCGCCGGCATCCCGTTCCGGATGGCCGCGGCCCCGGTGCAGTACGGCGGGAAGCCCGCGCCGGCGGGCCGGGCGCCGCTGTTCAACGAGCACGGCGACGAGATCCTCGCCGAGCTCGGACTCGACACCGACGCCGTCCTCGACCTCAAGATCCGCGGCGTCGTCGCATGACCCCCACCTCAACGAAGAGCCAGGAGACACTGAGATGACGCTGTTCGACGCGTTCCGATTCGACGGGAAGCGGGTCCTCGTGGTCGGCGGCGCGACCGGCATGGGTGCCGCCGCCGCCGAGCTCGCCCAGGCCGCGGGCGCCGAGGTCATCGTCGCCGACTACGCCGAGGTCACCCTGCCCGGCGCGAAGTCGATCCACGTGAACCTCGCCGACGCCGCCTCGATCGACGCGGCCGTCGAGCAGCTCGGTGGACCCGTCCACGCGCTGCTCTCGGCCGCCGGTGTCGCCGACGGCACCCCGGGCATCGAGCGGATCAACTTCATCGGCCACCGCTACCTCATCGACCGCCTGCTCGCCGGCGGGCTGCTGCCCCGCGGCTCCGCGATCGGCTTCATCTCCTCCGCGGCCGGCCTGGGGTGGGAGGCCAACCTCCCGCTGCTCAAGGAGTACCTGGCCATCACCGACTTCGACGAGGCCACCAAGTGGGCCGTCGAGCACGGCAAGGCCGACTACATGTGGAGCAAGCAGGCCGTCTGCGCCTACGTCGCCACCCAGGCGATGCCCCTGCTCAAGCAGGGCATCCGCATCAACGCGATCTGCCCCGGCCCCACCGACACCCCGCTGGC
>NZ_UBIZ01000689.1:0-1905 GCF_900465275.1 Parafrankia sp. Ea1.12
GTCGGCGGTGATCCGGCGCGGCGGGGTCGTCGAGGACGACGCCGCCCGGCAGGTCGCCCGTGCCGACGCGCAGGTGGAGGAAGTCAGGGTCTTCGGGACGGCGCTCCCAGAGACCACGCCGCGGGCCCAGCGCGCGGAGCAGTGTCGCCGCCGGGTCCGGATGGGCGCGGCGGAGGGCAGCGGCCTCGCGGTCGAGCGCGGCGGTGGCGTCCCGGTCGATCTCGGCCCGGATCCGCTGGTACTCCGCCAGCTCACGCCGGTGCTCCCGCGCTGCCTGGCGCCGGGCCGCCAGGTAGGAGCCGACCAGGGAGAGCGGCGCCAGCGCCGCGAAAAGAAGCAGGTAGTAGGCGTGGAGGAGTACCGCCATCCCGGTCGCGGCCGCGGCGGGGAGGAGCGTTGCCAACACCGGGGGCGGTGCGGGCCGCGGCGGAACCGGCGGCGTGGGGAGGCGGTACCGGGAACCGCCCGGGGCACGCAGCATCCGCGGCTCGCGGCTGATCTCCAGGTACGGCCCGGCCGGAGCCGGCTGGAGCAGGGCGTCCGGCTCGTCGGGCACCGTCAGCAGCAGCCGCGCCCCGCCGACGCGCAGGGTGACCCGCGGCCCGGCACCGCCGCGTTCACCGGCCGGGAAGGAGACGGGGCCGTCGCGGCGGCACCCGTCGATCCACACCGTCGCCCCCGCACGGGGGGTGATCGTGCAGGAGCCGTCGACGTCGACCCGCAGGGACAACGCGCGCCGCGGCGTGGAATGGCCGCGCAGCACGACGCCGCCGGCAGGGTCCGACCCCAGGCTGTATTCGCCGGCCAGGAGCCGGTGCACCATGCCGGCGCCGGGACCACCGGTGACCCGGAGCTCGACAAGCCCCACCGGCTCGTTGCGCCCGGCTCCGAGCGGCGCTCCGAGCAGCGCGCCGAGGGGTGCTCCGAGCGGCGCGCCGAGCCTGAGAACGGAGCCGTCGCGCAGGGGCGAGGCGTCCAGCCGCAGGCCGGGGTCGACCTCCGCGCCATCGACGTGGATCGCCGCCGGGGGCTCGCGGGCGCCCTGCACCGCTCCGGGCGATCGCCCCCGCCCCCGACCTCCCGGCCGCCGCTCGGATCCGTGCGCGTGCTCCGCCAGCGCGGCCGCGATCGCGCCCAGCGGCGTTGCCCCGTCGGCGCGGAGCAGTACCGTCCGCCTGGTGGCCCGCCGACTGTCGGCAGGCACCAGGCAGGCGCGGGCAGGCGCCCGAGGGGACGTGTCCGCGACGCCCGCGACATCGATGGTGATCCACATGGCGGGCACGATACAAGTCGAAGTCGACAGTGTGCTCTCTGTAACTTCTTACGAAGAGTCGCCTGATTTCGAGCGATTCTGGCGGCGGCTGCGGCCGCGACGGGTCTCGCGGGCCCGGGAGCGCGCCTTCACGATCTCCTCGCCGGCCATCCTCACCAGCGCATCGCCGTCCAGCGGCCGGTGAACCGGGGCCGGTGGGGTGCCGAGGCCCGCGGCGTGGTCGGCGCCGAGCGGCGCGACCTCGCCATGGCCCGATCGGAGCCCCCCACCGAACGCGATCCCGACGCTGGCCGTGACCCGGACCCGGTGGTCGTCCACGACCAGTGGGTCGACGAGGCAGGAGGTCAGCCGGTCGGCCAGTGCCACCGCCGCGTGGCCGGTCACCTCGGTCGTCACGACGACGAACTCGTCCCCGCCCCAGCGGCCCAGCACCGCGCCGGGCCCGAGCACCTCGGCGAACCGGAGCGCGACCGCGCGCAGCGTCCCGTCGCCGACCGTGTAGCCGAACCGCTGGTTGACGCGCCCGAAGGCGTCGAGATCGAGGAAAAGGACCGCAACTCCGGTGTCCTCGGCCGTGCCCCCGGTGCCGGGGCCGCGGGGGTGGGCAGGGCCGAGTCGGTCCGGGGAGGGGG
>NZ_UBIZ01000687.1:0-1934 GCF_900465275.1 Parafrankia sp. Ea1.12
CGCGACCACGGCATCCGCGCCCTCGACGCCATCCACGACGCCCTCGCCGGCCGGCCCTGGCTACCAACCCCGGTCGCTACCGCAGCCTGAAACAGCATCAACACGGGTCGCACCCGTGAATGGACACGTGCAGGGGTAGACTTCTTGTTCCAGATCGGCGGCTTCCGGCGAGATGAAGAAGGTGCCGTGCGATCCGAGGTCCGGGTTCGAGAAGCCGTCCGGTCGGGTGCGGGTCGAGAGTGAACCCTAGCAGCGAAAATGAATCACCCGGGGTTAGGCGCTCTACATCTTCCGTGTGATGGTTGTCGCGCTTGACGAGCCGGCCAGACCCGTGGGCAACGGATATCGGCTAAGTTCGGGGTGCCGCTTGCTTTTTCGGACCGGGTATGAGCACGGTGAAGCATCGGCCGACAGTGCGCACGCTTGTCAGGGAAATGCAAGTCGCCACCCTTGAGAATCCTGCGCGCGGCGTTGGCTCACAGACGCTGCTTATCGGCCGTGTTCACCGAACCTGCTCACGCCGTCTAAGGCTCGACCGGTCAGGGCCGCCTTACATATACCCTGGCTCCCCAGAACACGGCACCCCGGTGCCGTCTGCCCCGTCGACGCGGACTTCCTTCACGCGCAAGTTGTCCCGGGGGACGACCAAGCCGATCACACCCTGGGGCAGGTCGTCGCGGTGGTCCATGGACTTGCCGTAGCGGCGGAACCCCGACCGGTGAGTCACCATCACCATCGGGGATGCCCACGTCTTCGCAGACCCATTTGGCCGCGGGCAGCTTCGCACGGTTGGCGACCAGCGCGAACAGCTCCGCGCCACATCCGTGGTGAACCGCCGGTCACCGACCGCCTTCTCCAGCGCGGCAGCGACGCGAGTTCGCACGACAGGCCGTCGAGGCAACGCGATCGGCGGCTACGGCCCCGCGCCGGGAGCCTACCTGGACACGCCAGCGACCGGCGCGGCAGGGGCCTCACCGTTATCCACCAGGCCGGCATCGGCTACTACGCTCAAGCCCTCGAACGTCCTGCTGTCCTCCCATGCCAGCAGCCGCGCCGTCACATTCATTCCAGGACAGCCCCAGACTGATTTCCGTCGCCCTATAGGTCAGTCTTACTTCGACGCGATGCCCTCGTAGGCGAAGCTGAAGAGCTCCGGCCCGCCCATCCGGTACGTCTGGACGGTGTCGAGCGTGAACCCGGCGTTTTCGATCAAATTATCGACAGACCGGTTGAGGTGGCAGCCGCCGAACACCTTTCCCCATAGGGGCGTGAGGCGCTCTTGCCGCTGGGCGACACGGTGGTTGGGTGAACGGCCATGCTCGACGAAGTGCACCGTGCCGCCGGGTCGCAACACCCGGCGCGCCTCACGCAGCGCCCGGTCGACGTCCGGGACGGTGCACAGGGTCCACGTGACCAGCACGTGGTCCACCGATGCGTCCGGGACGGGTAGCCGCTGGCTGTCGTCGCCGACGAACTCGACCGGGATGGGGGCGGCGGCGATGCGGCGGGCCGCCAGCCTGCGGCCGACGGCTGCGGGTTCCACAGCCAGGAGCCGGGTGACTTCAGGTGGAAGGTGGGGCAGGTTACGCCCGGAACCGAACCCGATCTCCAGGACCTCGCCGGACAGGCCGGTGGTGACGCGGGCCCGGGTGGGCTCCATCGGCCTCCCGAGGGCAAGGTCGATGAACCGGGGCAGGATCTGGTCGTCGTAGAAGCCCATCACTTCTCCTTGGTTCTCTTTGATATCGACGCAGGTCAGCTCCACGGCGGTCGGAATAACCTGTCCGGCTCTGTTGTGTCAGGCCGGGGTCGCATTCCATGCACCCGTAGAGCGCCTCCACGACGGCCCCGGTTCCGTCCGCGCGGACGCCGGCCAGCTCATGTCCGATGACCCGTTCCAGCCCGAACCGCATGTACATCAGGTCCGAGCTGCA
>NZ_UBIZ01000686.1:0-1945 GCF_900465275.1 Parafrankia sp. Ea1.12
GCGCGGGGCGGTCTGCCGAGCGGCGCGGGCGAGGGGCGTCCGGGGCCCGGGCGAGGCGCCGCCGGATCGGGATCGAGGTGACGCGATGGCAACGCGGTACGGGCCCGGCGTGGCGCTGGTCGTCCTCGACCTGCAGAACGACTTCGCCGTGCCCGGGGGCAGCCTCTACGTCGCCGGTGGCGAGGACATCGTCGCCGGGGTGAACCGGGAGATCGCGGCGGCGACGAGCGCGGGCTCCCCGGTCTTCTACACCCAGGACTGGCATCCGCCATCCACGCCGCACTTCGTCACCGAGGGCGGGATCTGGCCGCCGCACTGCGTGCGAGGCACGCCCGGGGCGCGCCTGTGCCCCGACCTGACGGTGGCCGGTGAGGTGATCCGCAAGGGCGTGGACGGCCACGACGGGTACTCGGGCTTCTCCGTCCGTGACCCACGTTCGGGCGAGCGGTCGGCGACCGTGCTCGGCGAGCGGCTTGCCGCCGGCTCCGTCCGCACGGTCGTGGTGGTGGGCCTGGCTGGTGACTACTGCGTGCTGGAGACGGCGCTCGACGCCCGTGCGCTGGGTCTGGAGGTGACGCTCCCGCTGGAGCTGACCCGGTTCGTCGAGCTGGCGGAGGGTGATCGCGAACGCGCGATCGCCCGGATGGTCGGGGCGGGCGTGCGGGTGGAGGGCCTGGCCGCCCGGGGAGGGGGCTGACGCCGCCCCGCCGGGTCACCCGCCGCGGCGCTGCCGCGGGCTCCCGCGGCGGTGCCGCTGTCGGTGTGAAGCCGCTGTCAGGCGGCGCAGTCCCGGCACACCATCCGCCGGGCGTCGTAGAGCTGGCTGCGGTGGTGGACAAGGTAGCAACTGGTGCAGGTGAACTCATCTGCCTGCCGAGGCAGGACGCGGACGGTCAGCTCCTCTCCGGACAGGTCGGCGCCGGGCAGGCCGAGCTCGGTCTCGAACGGATCGACATCGTCACCGAGGTCGGCCGCCGCGTCCGCCCGCCGGGCCTTGAGCGCCTCGAGGCTCTGCTCCGAGGTTTCCTCGATATCGGCTGTGCGGGGGGTGTCGTAATCGGTGGCCACTGAAGTACTCCCAGAAAGGTTGTGCGCTCGTCGTGCGCAACCCACAACGCACGACCCCGGGGGTATGTGCCCGTCAGGCCCACGCGAACACGATGTGGGCTTGGCCACAGGGAGGTGAGCGCGGGCTCACAAGGACACACACGGGTTTCTAACGGGGCAATCTCCCCGGGCACGGAATGTCGTCGGCGGACGTCACCCGGTACGACGCAGCCAGGTGACCGGAGCTCCGTGCGCCCCACGGCGCAGCGGCTCGAGGACGTCGTCCCAGGCGGTTCCCAGCAGCCGGTGCAGGCCCCGCGAGAGGGTCTCCCGCGCCTCGCCGCGCTCCATCAGCGCCAGCAGCGCCCCCTCGCCGACGACGACGTCCCCGTTGGCGGCGATCGCGGCCCGGTGCAGGCCGAGATCGGGAGTGAAGGAGTAGCGCTCCGCGTCGCAGCCGGGCGAGGGCCCCTCGACGGCCTCGAACGTGACATGACCCAGCCGGCGCAGGACGGCGGCGAGCCGCCCGGCGGTTCCCGGGCTCGCCCGCCATTCCAGACCGGCATACAGGAAACCGGGCCGGCCCGGCTGCGCCGTCCAGGTCAGGGAGACCGGGGCGGACAGGGCACCGGACACGGCGAACTCCAGGTGCGGGCACAGTGCCGGCGGACATGCGAGCACCGCCAACTTGCCCGGCACGGCGAAGGACGACGAGCCGGAAGACAGCTCACGAGCTGTCGAGGACATTGCCACCACGCGGGACCTCCGTCGACGAGGAACGCCTTCCCCTGCGTCTCGTCACGCCGGACCCCTCGAATACCAGTCGATCGTGCCATGACCGGCGTTCGAGGACTAGACCCACCCCCTCCCCTGGTGCCACATGTGGTGACCCCCACCC
>NZ_UBIZ01000678.1:0-94912 GCF_900465275.1 Parafrankia sp. Ea1.12
GGTGGGCCCCGGCCCCCGCCCAGCCGGGTCTGGACGGCGAACGTGGTGATCGCGGTGGTGAGCACGTTCGTCGGGATCTCCGGCCTGGCCAGGCGCCGCGCCGTCGCATGCTGCAGGCCCATCGCCACGGCCAGCATCGAGACGATCGCGTACTCGGCGCCGCTGGGATGCGCCCGATCCGACCGGCCGCCGGCGGCCACCGTCAGCGCCAGAACGTCACCGAGCCAGCGGGCCGCCACCACCAGCGCCGCGGCCACCGGGACGGCCTGGGCGGCGGTCACCGCTCCCAGCCAGAGCCGGGGGCGCCGGCCGAGCCGGGTACCGACCCGTCCGCCGGCCAGCGCCCCGAGAACGAAGCAGCCAAGCGAGGTCAACGACAGGATTCCGGAGATCCCGGTGGCCCCGGCCAGCGAGAAGCCGAGGACGACGACGTTGCCCGTCATGTTGGCCACGAAGACCTCGCCGAGCCCCAGGAAGGTCAACGAGTCCACCAGACCGGTCAGCGAGGTCATCGCGAGGAGGAGGACGACCGTCCGTCGCTCGGAGCCCGTCGCGCGCTCGCCTGCGGGGGGCACCCGGCCAGTGTCCTGAATCCGCGCCGGGCCCGGGCCGTGACGCGCGGTGACCGCCGGCGCCCGGGCCGCTCAGAGGCGGAGCGGACGGATGGGCGCCGCGATCAGGGCGGGGTTGCCGCGCCAGTCGACCCCGGGCACGTCGATGTACAGCTCGATCTCGTTCCCGTCCGGGTCGGAGATGTAGAGGCTGTGGGTGACCGTGTGGTCCGACGCGCCGACGAGCCGCACACCGGCCCGCTCGATGCGCTCCAGCGCCTCCCGAAGCTCGTCGTCGCTGTCGCCGACCTTCAGCCCGAAATGGTAGAGCCCGACGCGCCGACCGGGCGGCAGCGCGGCCGCATCCGCCCCGACCTCGATCAGCAGCAGCTCATGGTGCGTGCGGCCTGAGGAGAACGCCGCCGCGGGGATGCCCAGACCGGCCGGCCCGCCAACCTCGGGGAAGACCTGCCGCCAGCCGAGGACGTCCCGGTAGAAGGCGACGGAGCGCTCGAGTTCGCGTACGTACAGCACGAGATGTCCCAGTTCCTTGATCTCCATTGCGTTCCCCCTGATCACATTGCCTCTGTCTTGAACGTTCAACTATATGGACGGTTGGTCTGTTCCGTCCTCCCGCCGCTCGTTCGCCACCCGTTCGCCACCCGTTCCGGTCGGCCGTCGGTGGTGGTGCGCTCGCCCGGCCCGCGGGCGAGCGGCGGTGCCGCCCGCGGGCCGCCGCGCCGTAATCGGGTGGTCGAGCCGCGGCGCCGTGTGGGAACATGTGGTCGGCGGTCGACGTTGAACCGTCTGGGCACGCTGGCGAGTCGTCGGCGGGTCCGGCTGGCACAGAACAGCACGCATGCACCAACACGGCACATACCAGGGGGTGACCGGCTTCGACTCCGGACGTCGAGGCAGGGGAAGCGGGCCGAGGATGAGCGGTTATCTCGTTAACGATCCGTTCAGAACACAGCTGCCACTAAGACGCAGCCTGCTAGCTCCACTTTCGCCCTCGCGGCCTGAGTAGAGACCAACTAGCCGTCAGCCTGGGAGTTCCTCCGGCCCAGGATCTGGCGTCGACAGGAGGATCACCGTCCCACCCGGTCGCGGGGTAGGTCGGGAAATCTAACAGCGACTGAGCCTGCGCCGGCTTGCCTGCGGGACCGGCGGGGCTGAGAAAAAACAAGCAGGCTGCGCCCGGAGAAGCCCTGTGTCGGGGCCGGAGGACGCGGGTTCGATTCCCGCCACCTCCACCACGATGCGTAACAATGCCCTGACCTGGGCAAATTGATGAACCCTATGAGATCAGAGGTTGATCGAATAGAAGATGTCCAGGTCGGGGTCTTGATCGGTTGGTTCGATTCCCCAAGTGCACCAACAGACCTCGACTACACGGCGTAGTGACAGGGGGCCGGTCGGCGCCAGGTATGCAGCTTCGTCTCCTGGTCGTAGGACCACGGTTCTGGTCGTTGTTCAGCCGCCAGCTTTGAGTATCTCGTAGAGAACGGTCCAGTTCTCGGTGCCGCGGCCGGCGCTGACGGCCTGGTCGTAGTGCGCCTTGACGGCTTTGGGCAGCCGTGTGTCGATGCCCGCCTTCTTGCTCGTCCACACGATGTGGTCTGCTGTGGCGCCCATCATCCGCGCTGTGCTGAGGTCGCCGGGGTGTTCGCCGGCCTCCAGGCGCCGGGCGAGGTCCCACCCGTCTCCGATCATCGCCGGGATAGCGGTGAGGATGTTCAGCGCGCCGGGCAGGAAGTCGGCGGCCGGGACACCGGCGGCGGTGACGAGCGCGGTCGCGTGGAGCAGGCTCGACAGGGCGGTGAGGAAGACGTCGAGGTGCGCCTGGTAGAAGAGCTGGGCCAGGCCTGGGTCCTCCCCGAGGTACCTGGGCTCGCCGATCAGTCCGAGCGTCGGTTCGTGGACGTCGAACACCGCGCGCGGCCCGCTGTAGAACACATACGCCCCGGGGCCGCCCACAGCGGGCGCGGGCACCATCACGCCTCCGGTCACGAAGGTCGCCCCGTGTCTGGCTGCCCATGCCGCCGCGTCCCGGGAGGCGTCGGGCGTATCCGAGCTGAGATTGACCAGGACCTTGCCGTCAAGAACACCGGAGGGCCCCGAACTCTCGGCGACCGGGCCGAGGATGTCGTACATCGCCCGGTAGTCGGTGAGGCTGAGGATGGTCAGCCCACTGGCGGCGACCGCGGCCGTCGGGGTGGGTGCGAGCGTGGCGCCGCCGGCGACGAGGTCGTCGGCGCGCCGCGCGGTGCGGTTCCACACCGTCACCGGATGGCCGGACCGCAGCAGGGACGCGGCCATCGCTCGGCCCATCGGGCCAAGGCCGATGACCGTCACAGGAGACAGGCCGTCCTCGCCGCTCATCGGGACTTCCTGAGCTCTTCGAAGATGCGGGCGGTGCCCTGCCGACCGTAGCCGGCAGCGATCTGCCGGCGAACGATGTCGTGGACGGGCCGCAGCACGTCGACATGGACGCCCGCTTCGAGGCTGGCCGTCACCAGTGAGGCCAGTGCGGCTTCGGTGAACTCAAGGCTCTGCTGGCCCGCCCCGGCGTAGTCCTCGGCGTCCACTGTGGCGGCGAGACCGGCCAGCTGGCCGGTCATGGCGGCGAGGAAAGGTGTCTGCCGTCGGGTGAACTCGGCAGCCGACACCCCTTCGGCACCGACCATCGCCGCGCCGTGCAGAAAGCCGGCGAACATCGTGTACATCCCGACGAGCATCGCCATGTCGCGGAGCGAGGCCATACCGGGGTCGGTCCCGAAGTAGTCGCTCTGCCCCCACAGATCGAGCAGTTCCCGGTTCTCTTCGAAGGCGGCCTCGGCACCGCTGTAGAAGATCACCGCATCCGGACGGCCGATCATCTCAGGTACGGCCATGATCGCGCCGTCCAGGTAGGTGATGCTGTGCTCCGTCGCCCAGGCCGCGAGCTCGCGGGCCTGGTTCGGTGTTGTTGTCGTCAGATTGATCACGGCACGTCCGGTCAGGCTGGCGGCGACCGGATCGATCACGGCGTGCACCGACTGATGGTCGAGCAGGCACAGGATGATCAGTCCATCGCCGGTGATCGCCTCGCCGACGGTCTTGGCGATGGTGGCGCCGCGCTCGCCGAGTGCTCCTGCTCTGCCCGGGGTGCGGTTCCACACCACGGAGGGTCGGCCGGCGTCGAGAGCCGCGGCGGCGAGCGCGCTGCCCATCGCACCCAGGCCCAGGAAGGTCGTACGGGTCGTCATCAAATCGTCCCTTGCTCCGCTCGGTGGTCTGACTGGCGCGCTGTCCCGACCCTCCCCGCTAACCTTTCCCACCGGCAAGTACCTACTATTTTGTTCAATACTTACCCGGAAGTTAGTGTCCAGCTGGGGCCAGGTGGAGGGTCTGATGGTGACGAGCACGCGGCGCGGTCCCTACGTCTGCGGCATCGATGCCGGTATGGACGTGGTGTCAGGGAAGTGGAAGTCGCTGATCCTCTGGGAGCTGAACAACCACGGAATCCGGCGGTTCGGAGAGCTGCGGCGCGGCCTTCCTGGCGTCAGCGAGAAAATGCTCATCCAGCACCTGCGCGAGATGGAGGAGGACGGCCTGGTCCACCGCGAGATGTATCGCGAGGTGCCTCCCCGGGTCGAGTACTCCCTCACCGAGCACGGCACATCGCTCAACGAGGCCCTCCGTCCGCTGGGTGGGTGGGGGACGCGACGTCGCGAGCGCCTCGCCGCCGAGGACGCGCTCACATCCACGTCACCAGCCGCGCCTCGCCAAGCGTCACCCACCATGCCGGTGCACCCGGGTCAGGCGATCGTGTGATCCGTCGGTCACGGGCTTGACCTTGACATGGTGATAGGGCTTCCACTGGGTACCGGAGGTGGTCCTGATCAACACGACAAGCGGAACCCCGCTGAACACCCGCGTGGCCAGTGCTCTGGGCGCCAAGGACTCGTCGGTCCGGCTTCAGGCGGCCCTGGCGGTCGGCTCGAACCCCGACCCCGGCCTCCTGGAGACGCTCGTCGAGCGGTGCGCGGTCGAGCCGGACTTCTTCGTGCGAGACATGCTGTCCTGGGCGCTGACCCGCTTCTCGCCGCGGATCACCCTGCCCCGGATCCGCCAGGAACTCGACTCCGAGCGCGCTCAGGCCCGCAGTCAGGCGTTGCACACGCTCGGCAAGATCGGCGACAGGGGCGCGTGGGCCTGGATCACGCGCGACATGCTGCGCGATGCCGACGACGAGGTCGCGCGGACCGCGTGGCGCGTCGCGGTCGCCCTCGTGCCCGAGGGCGAGAAGAAGGCCCTGGTCGACGAACTGGTTGTGCAGCTCGGCCGCGGCGACCGCAGTGTGCAGCTGAGCCTGAGCCGGGCACTCGTCGACCTCGGCGACGTGATCGAGCCCGCCCTGGAGAAGGCCGCGGCGAATCCCGACCCGGCTGTGGCCGCGCATGCCCGTGCCACCGAGTTGCTCCTGCGGGACCCGGAGACCGGTTTCAACGCGGCCATCGATGAGGCGAGGCGGGTCATCGCACTCGGCCCGGAACGAGCCGCTGCTGCCGCTGCCGCCGCGGCGGGAGTCGCCGAGCCTTCGGAGGTTGCCGAGCCTTCGAAGGCTGCCTGCGTCGCGGCGATCGGCGAGCCCACGGAGACGACCGAATCGACGGGGGCTGTGGATGCTGTGGATGCCGTGGAGGCCGTGGATTGCTGATCGGCGACGTGTCCCGCCACTCGGGGGTGAGCACCCGGATGCTTCGGTACTACGACGCCCTCGGCCTGGTGCGACCGACCGGTCGCACCCTCGGCGGCTACCGCGAGTACTCCGCCGAGGACGTCCGGAGGATCTTCCACGTGGAGAGCCTGCGGTCCCTCGGGCTCTCGCTCAAGCAGATCGGGCGTGCGCTGGAGGATCCGGCCTTCACACCGTCCGCCCTGGTCAGCGATCTCATCCGGTGGACCGAAGACCGTTTGGAGCGGGAACAGGAGCTGCTCGAGCGGCTCCGCGCGATCGACGCGTCGGCGCCCACCGGCTGGCAGGACGTCCTGCGCATTGTCGAGCTCATCCAGGGGCTCGACTCGACCAGCGCTGCGCGCAGGCAGCAGTCCGTCCTGGCCCGACCGGAGGGCGTGTCCGTTCCCGCCGAACTGCTGGTCAAGGCGGTCCTGGCCGAATCCGACCCCAACGTCGCGGGCGCTCTGCGCTGGGCGCTCGCCCGATCGGGCGCCGACGGCGTGGCAGCGCTGGCCGCCGGCGTGCACTCGGAGGATGTCGGCATCCGGCAGCGCGCGGTGCGGGCGATCGCCGAGATCTCCGAGGCCCCGGATGCGACCGCTGCGCTTGCGGACGCGCTCGGGGATCCGGACACAACGGTGCGCAGGCGCGCCGCGCTGGCGCTGGGCAGGCGCGGCGGGACCGCGGCCGTGCCGGTACTCGTCGGCATGGTGGTCGAGGGCGTCAACGACGTCGACGCGGCGGAGGTCCTGGGAACGCTGTTTTTGGACCCCGGCTGCGCGGACCGGATCATCAGCGCGCTGGTAGCCGAACTCGCCGCGCACGCTGCGGACTCCGCGGTGCGGATACGCCTGGCCCAGGCGCTGGTCGAGCTGCCGGGGACCGCCGGGCGGGAGGTCCTGCGCCAACTGACCCACGACGGCGACCGCACGGTCGCCCTCGTCGCCTCGGTCTTCGTCGAAGCTGTCGAAGAACGGTCCCCTGAAGGCCGAGGCGACGAGGATTCCTGAAAGCGCGCGACCGAGGTGTGGACCGGAATGCCCAGAACCCGTCTGGCAGGTCGCCAACCGTGGTCCGGCGGGTTGCCGCAGACACCGCACCGCCGGTCGGCCGCGCAATGCCCGGCGCGGGTCAGGCGTTCTCGGTGGTGGGGTGGCCGCCGGGGCCGTTCCAGTCGACGAGCTGGACGATGATGCCGTTGGGATCGCGGACCTGGAAGGCACGCTCTCCCCATTCCTCGACCGTCAGTGGCATCGTGATGGCCACGCCTTCGCCCTGAAGTCGGGCGAGTTCACCCTCCAGGTCGTCCACCACGAACGCGAGGATCAGCCCTGTGGCGTGGTCGTCGCGCTGGTCGGCGGGCAGGGTCGGCAGCCCGCGGCGCAGGTAGACGACGTTCATGCCGGCGTCATCGCGGCCGAGGGAGGCGAAGCCGTCGGCCGCCATCAGTTCCGTGAAGCCGAAGTGCCTGGCGAGGAAGGCCGCCGAAGCGGCGACGTCGTCGACGTTCAGCGACACCGCGGACGAACTGATCTTCATGGGGGATTCTCCGAGACCTGGTGCGACTAACTCTGTACGCAGTACATAATACATAGTACAAAGTTTCGCGGACGATGATGGCTACGTGACGGCTGAACGATCGGGCGCCGGTGATCCGGCCCGCACACTGGCTCTGCTGTGGGGAGAGGCGTCGACGGCATCCCGCCGGGGGCCGAGCCGGGCGCTGGACCTCGCCGCCGTGGTCAGGACCGCCACCGATCTTGCCGACCAGGAGGGCCTCGCCGCGGTGACGATGCGGGCTGTCGCCCGTGCCTTGGGCGTGGTCCCCATGACGCTCTACACCTACGTGCCGGGCAAGGAAGAGCTGCTGGACCTGATGCTCGACGCGGCCTATGCCCGGATGTCGCGTACGGACACCGCCGGCGCGTCGTGGCGGGAGCGGCTCACCGCCGTCGCCGACGAGAACCGCGCCCTGTTCGCCGCGCATCCCTGGGCGGCCGAGGTCTCCACCCTGCGCCCTCCCTTGGGACCGGGCCTCATGGCCAAGTACGAGCATGAACTGTCCGCCTTCGACGCCCTCGGCCTCTCCGACACCGAAATGGACGACTGCCTGACCTACCTGCTGTCCTTCGTCCAGGCCAACGCCCGTGCGGCCCACGAAGCGACCGGCGCGGCGGCTGGCCCCGACGGTGACGACACGCGGTGGTGGGCGCGGGTCGGCCCCCTCCTGGCCCGCGTGCTGGACGAGCAGCACTATCCGCTCGCCAGCCGAGTCGGCACGGCCGCAGGCCAGGCACGCGGCAGCGCCCACGATCCCGACCACGCCTACCACTTCGGCCTTGCCCGCCTTCTCGACGGCCTGGCCCCCCTCATCGAACGCTGCTGACACTCCCCCGACTAGTCGGAGCCCGCGGCCAGAGGTGGCCGCGGGCTCCGAGGGGCGAAGCGGAGGTCAGGCCTACCGGCCTGACCGCTGAGATCACTTCACTGGTCGCGGCCCTGCCGCAGCCAGTGCCAGGCGAGGGCCCCCAGCCACAGTTCGAAGCCGAGCGTGCTCAGGGCGAGCAGCGGGAACAGGCCGCCGACCAGCAGGGTGGCGCTGCCGACGAGGCTGACCGGCAGCAGCGCGACGCCGGTGCGTCGCAGCCACGGCGCCACACCCTCCGCGCCCAGGCCGAGCAGGATCGCGCCAACGAAGAACACGCGCGGCAGCGCCGAGAACGCCAGGGCGAACGGCGCGGCCGAGTCCCATCCGGCGAGAATCCTCACGTCGCTTCCCGTGGCCGCCGTTTCCAGGGCGATGTCGTGCAGCACCCCGGCGAACGGCCAGATGAGGGCCAGCAGGGTGCCCGCGGCGACGGCGACCGCCGCGAGCACGCCGGTGCCGTCCACCCGGCGCAGGCGCAGGTGTACCACACCGAGAAAGCCCAGCAGCAGTGACCCGGAGATCATGAACACGTAGTTGCCGGTCCGGTAGGCGGTCTCGGCGTCGAGCACATTTGTGCCGCGTTCGAGGGCCGGATCGTCCGGCGAGCCACCGTGTGGCAGCACGAACACCGCCATGCAGACCATCACGACGAGCTGGCAGACGGTGAAGGCGATGCCGAAGCGAGCGCTGAGCCGACCGACGTCCAGGCCGGCGCCGGGGCGGGCGTGGGCCGGTCGGCCACCGGAAGCCCGGTCGGGGGCGTGACGGTGGGACGCGGCGTCCTCCAGAACAGCCATAACAGGGCTGACCGTGGTCATGATCCACCTTTCTGCTGGCCCGTCCGGAGCCGGATCGAGCCGGGTTTCGCCGGCCGTTGCGCCGACACCAGAACGGTAGGAGTCGGGCGCCCGGCCCCACATCGACCGAGGGGCTGCTCGTGGAGTCAGCCCGGGATGACGCGCGGCTCATCCGGGATGACGTGGGTTTCAGCCCTCGGGCTGATGCCACGGCCGCCCCGCGCCCGTACGCTCGCGATCGTGGACCGTGCCCAGGACCGCCTGCCGCGATGGCTCCGGACGCCCAGGACCGACGCCACCATGGCGGCGGGGTTCACTCTCGCCGGGCTCGCGCAGACGGCGATCTACCCGATGGCGGGCGGCGCGCTGGGCCCGCTGTATGTGCTCGGTTCCACGTTGCCGCTCGCCTGGCGCCGTAGCCGGCCGGTCGAGTCCGCGCTGGTGTCGTCGGCGTTCTGGCTGATCCCGCTCGAGGGTTACCCGCTGCTCGGCTACGTGGTGGTGATCCTTCAGTTCTTCGCCCTGGGTAGTCGCGGGACCCCGCGCGCCGCGGTCGCGCTGGCCACCCTGTGGGCGTGCGCGGTCTCGGTGGTCGGCACCCTGCTCGGTCCCGAGGCGCCGGTTGCCGCCATCGGCGGTGCCCTCGCGGTGGCCGCGCCGGTGGGCGTCGGTCAGGTCGTCGCGCGGCTGCGGCGGCAGAACGCCGAACTCGCCAGGCTCACCGAGGACCTGCGGCGCGAGAGGCTCAACGCCGAGGAGGCGGCGGTCGGCGCCGAGCGTGCCCGCATCGCCCAGGAACTGCATGACGTGGTGGGGCACGAGGTGACTCTGATAGCGATCCAGGCGGAAGCCGCCGCGTCCGCGCTGCGGGTGAGACCCGAGCGGGCCGCCGAGCCGGTCGAGGCCATCAGGGCCACGGCGCACCGGACGCTCGCGGAGATCCGTTCCGTCCTCGACATCCTCGCGCCCGGCGGCCGGGATGGCCGGGGCGGCCGAGAGCCCGCGCGGGAGGACATCGCCGAGATCTCCCGCCGCGCCGAGGACGCGGGCATCGCCAACACGCTCGTCGTCACGGGTGATCCGTGGCCCGCTCAGTCGCCCGCGTCGCTCGCGGTCGGCCGGATCGTGCGCGAGTGCCTGACCAACGCGGGGCGGCACGCCCCGGGGGAGCGGGTCAGCCTCACCGTGAACTGGACCGCTCGGGAGGTCCGTCTGGAGGCGGTGAACCCGGGCGCGCCCACGCGCCCGCCGACCCCCGGCCGCGGCCTTTCCGGGATCCGTCACCGGGCGGACCTGCTCGGCGGAGCGTTCCACTCCCGAGTCCACGACGGGCTGTTCGAGATCCGGGTGACGTTGCCAGCGGCGTCACCGACGTCCGCGGCCGGCCAGTCCACGCAGACCGCCGGGCCGGCCACACCGACCGCCGATCCGGCCGCCACGGGGACCACCGGGCCGGCGGCGCGGGAGGCGCGGGAGGCGCGGGAGGCCGACCCGGGCGCACGGGGCGCACGGGGCGCCACGGTGGCGGGGAGCCCGCGGTGACCCGCGTGCTGATCGTCGACGACCAGGATCTCGTGCGGCAGGGACTGCGGATGATCCTGGAGCTGGCCGGGATCGAGGTGGTCGGCGAGGCACGGGACGGGGACAGCGCCGTGCGGGCGGCGTCGCGGTACCGGCCCGGCGTCGTCCTCATGGACCTGCGGATGCCCGGAATGGACGGCGTCGAGGCCACCCGCCGAATCGTCGCCGCCGGTGACGCTCGGGTCATCGCGCTGACCACGTTCGACGTGGATCAGAACGTGGTGGACGCCCTGCGCGCGGGTGCCGCCGGGTTCCTGCTCAAGGACGTCACGTCGGAGGGGCTGGTCGACGCGGTGCGGCGCGCCGAGGCCGGCGAGCCGGTCGTCGCGCCCGCCGTCCTGGCCCGGATGATGGACCACTTCGCCACCCGCCCGCCCGAGCAGCCCCGCCTCCCAGCCGGCCTGGACGAACTGAGCGACCGCGAACGGGAGGTTCTGGCCATGATCGGGGCCGGGAGGTCGAACGCCGAGATCGCCAGCGAGCTGTTCATCAGCATGGCCACAGTGAAGACGCATGTCCGGCACATTTTCGCGAAGCTCGACCTGCGCGACCGTGCACAGGCAGTGGTGGCCGCCCGTGACGCCAGGCTCGGCTGATACCCCGATAGGTCTCGCTCACCACCCGCGGCGCTACCGTCCGAAACCCGGGCGGGAGCGGTCGCATCGGCGCAATCAGGCCCTGCGGTGGGCCCGGCGCTCGTCGGTTTCGCCGAAGCGCCGGGGAGAAAGCCGCCGGAGCGGGGCGTCATCGACATCATTGAGCCGCGCCGACGGCATCCGCATGGTCGGCACCCGTGTTCCGTCGAGTACGGCGCCCCGGCGTCAGCGTTGGCGGCGGCCCGCCGTCCGGCCACCGCCTGTTTCGACCGCCTTGCTCCAGTGTCAGTATTCGGTACACGGGTGATGTCCACCCGGCGGCTGCGGACAATAACCTCGTACTCCTTTCCGCCGGCATCAGGGACCGCGGCCTCCCGGCCATCTTCCGGCGGCACGCTGGAAGGCTTTGGTCGAACGCCGGGACCGGCCGGGACGGATTAAACGGGTACCGCTGTCGCTCGATCCCGCCATTGGTCCGGGACGGGGTGGGGCAGGAGGCGCCTCCGGACACGGCGGGCTCCGGTGACCCGCCAACCGTTGCGCGGCAGAGCCGGCGGGCCCGGCGCCCGCGCGGAGCGGGACGACAAGTCGGCGCATTACGACAGGACATGTGCGACACTTGTCAGGCGGTCAGGGGTCGAATCGACGGCCGGAGCCAGCTGGCTATCCGGAACGCGAAAAACGCCCGCGGGCGGGCTCGTCGCGCGGGACCGTGGTGAAGTGAGGTCTCATGCCCGAGCGATTGATCGAGTCGCCGCTCGTCGACCTGGGTTCGACCAGTCTCGCGGACCTGCGCAACCATGACGGCGACGGCCTGCGTAACGCGGTTACCCGCCTCATCGACCATATCGATGACCCGGACAACCGGTTTGGCGGTTACAACAAGCAGCGTCAGCGCTGATGGGTCCGGAAACGGTCCGTTCCAGTTCACCGGATCGTTCTCTTCTAACCCCGCACCGTATTGCCGAACGCGACTTCGACGCACTCGTCTCGGGGAATGCGGGTGCCGCTGTGCTCCGGCTGTTGTGGGCGTCCGAGCATAGCCAGCGGCTCGTGCTGCTCCGCGCCCTGCTCGACGAGGCCCGCGGCCGGCCGGCCGCCCGCGGGCCGTTGGCCACCGCCGACCATGCCTGGGACCTGCTTGTTCGGGCCGAGCACAGTGACGCCGAGCAGGTGGCCGCCGTTCTCGACTATCCGACAACCGGCCTGTGGGCCGCGCTGACGCTGCGGCGGCTGCGCGGACTGCGCCACGACGATGCTCCTCTCTGGGTTGACGTCGGATATTTCCACGCCATCGCCGCCGCGGCCGCGATGCGGGCGGGGATCTCGTTCCGTGCCGTCCTGCCGGTGCGCCGAGGCAACGTGGCGTTACCCACCCTGGGGCACACACGAGTCCCGTGCGGTGATCCGTGGGAGGCCGCGGAACTGGTTGTCGACGAGGGTCCGGCCCGCCTGCGTGGGCCCTGGGGCGTGGTCACCATCCGCCGTGACGGGGGGCCGCACGGGGCCTGGTCCCCGCTGTCGGTGCTCAGCGCCGAGCACGGCGGCCGCAGGCTGCGGGTGACGGTCGAGGACGCGGATCCGTACCGGCACGTCGTCCACACCGCGTTGCCGGTCCCACTGCGCGGACGTGAGTTGGAACGCTGGCGGGAGCTGATCGACGGGGCGTGGCGCGTCCTGGTGCGTGAACACCCGGACCAGGCCACGGAGGTCGCCGAGCTTCTGCAGGCTGTCGTGCCGACGGCTCGTGCCCGGCGCTTCCTGCCCCGCAGCGCGTCGTCGGGCGATGGCTTCGGCGGCGCACTCCTGTCCATGCCGGACAGCAAGCTGCAACTGGCCGCGACTCTCGTCCACGAGATGCAGCACGCCAAGCTGGGCGCTCTGTTACATCTTGTCGATCTCTACACGCCGGGGAACGGCGAGCGCTTCTACGCCCCGTGGCGTGACGACCCGCGACCGCTCGCCGCCCTGCTCCAAGGGATCTTCGCCTTCTTCGGCGTCACCCGGTTCTGGCGGCGGCAGCGCACCGTCGTGGCGGGTGGCGCCGCGACCGCCGCGCACTTCGAGTTCGCGCTGTGGCGCGCTGGCGTCTGGCGGGCGATCGAGGACGTCCGCGCTGCCCCCGACCTCACTCCCCTGGGGCATCGCTGCCTGCTCAACATCTCCGTGGTGCTGGCGGGCTGGCTCGCTGAGCCCGTGCCGGGCACCGCCGCGCGGTGGGCGAGCGCCGTGAGCGCCGATCACCGGTCCGGGTGGCGACTTCACCACCTTCGACCTGATGCCGGCGCCGTGGCGATGCTGACCGAGGCCTGGAGCGCTGGCCAGCCTCCGCCGGCGGCCGCGTTGCACGTCCCGCCGCGGATGTCCGCCGATCCGTCGGTCGCCGCTCTGGAAGCGCGGGAGGCTCTGGTCCGCATGCTGCTGTACGACCGGCGTCAGACCGGCGAGTGGCCGCCCGCGATGGAGCTGGGACGTCAGGTCCGCGGCGCGATCCCGGCGGACGTCTCCTGGCTGGAGGGGGACGCGCACGCGGCCGCGATCGGGTTCGACCGGGCGCTCGACACCTCGCCAGGTGACCCGCATGCCTGGAGCGGTCTCGGGCTGGCCGCCCGTGACGCCGGCGACGTCAGCGCCGCCCGTGCGCTCGCGGTGCGCCCGGAACTCGTCCGTGCGGTGCACCGGGCGCTGAGCGACGCCGGCCGCGCGCCAGGCAGGCGGGAGCTGGCCGGCTGGGTCGGCGCGGGCCTGGGGGCCTGACCCTCCCGTGCCGGCCGAGCGATCAGAGCGGCATCGGGTCGATGTCGCAGTCGGCCCGCACCCAACTGGCGGCGTTCCTGGTGGCTGGATGCTCCACCCCGAGCACCTGGCCCATCCGCCGCACCGTCTCGGTGTGCAGGTTCTCGGCCTCCCGGGTCTGCCCCAGGCGGCGCAGGTCCATGGCGAGATTGGACTGTGCGGCCAGCGTGGCCGGGTGGCTGTCGCCCAGCACCGCCGTCGACTGCTCGGCTACGTCGACATCCAGCTCCCGTGCCCGTTCGGCGTCCCCGAGCGCGTAATGGTCGCTGGCGAGGTTCGTCAACGCGACGAGGGTCGACGGATGCTGCTCGCCCAGAACCTCGCGCAGCCCCGCCAGCGCGTCCACGTCGATGGTGTGCGCCGCCGTGATGTCCCCACCCAGCCGGTGCGTCACGGCGAGGTTGACTGCGGCCGCGAGCGTATGGGGGTGCTTCGGCCCCAGGACTGCCCGGTAACGCTCGAGGGTGTCCTCACACAGGTCCCGGGCTTCTGCCAGCTCGCCGGTGTGGCGCAGGTCCATGGACAGGCACAGCGAGGCGGCCAGCGCGTCGGGATAGTCCAGGTTGTACCGGGTGGCCAGACGGGTCTGGACGTCTCGGGACTCCTCGAGGGCGCCCTGGTGATCACCGGCCTTGCGGCGGGCGACGGCCAGGTTGCGGCGGGCTCGGAGAAGCTGGGGATTGCTCTCGCCCTGGTCGCCGAAGGCCTGGCGGAAGCGGAGCACGACCTCCTCCTGCTTGTCGCGGGCGTCCGGGTAGTCCCCCAGCTCGCGGTGGTCGGTGTTGATTCCGCTGGTGGAGATCAGACACGGGATGGCGTCCACCCCCAGTTGGGCCTCCCGCCGCTCCAGGGTCTCGACGGCAAGGTCGCGGGCGGCCCCGAACCGGCCGAGCAGCCGGTACGTGACCGAGACGTTGTGTGCGGCCTCCAGTGTCTGTGGTTCGTCCGGCCCGAGGGTGCGTACCGATCGCTCGTACACCTGCTGGGAGAGGGTGAGCGCCGCCGCGAAGTCACCCTCGACCCGCTTGTCCGCCGCCACCGCGCCCAGCGCTTCCAGGGTGACCTCGTGCTCCTCGCCGAGTGCCCGCTCGCAGATGTCGAGCAGCTGGGTGTTCAGGGCGGCGGCCTCCTGGAACCGGCCGATGAGGAACAGCACGAAGCTGAGCCATCCGCCGATGTCGAGGGTGTGCCGGTCCTCCGCGCCGAGGGTCCGCGACCAGATGTCGTAGCCATCCTGGGCGAGGGCTCGGGCTGCCTGGTGCTCACCCCACTGGTACAGGTATCTGACCTCGTTGAGATACAGCTCGCGGACCCAGGTGTCGCTGCTGCGGACGGTCTCCGAGGCGAGCACGTGCGGATAGAGCTCGCCGTAGCGCGGCCAGTTCTCCCGACTGACGGGGTCGGCGGGATCGCTGGCCGCCAGCAGTGCCTGCGCGCCTCGCCGCATCGTCTCGCGTTCGGCCTCGGGCATCCGGTCGATCAGCACCTTCTGGACGAGCCGGTGCATCTGGAACGAACTGGTCCGGTGGTCCAGCTTCATCAGTGAGTAGCGCGTGACCTCACGGATGGCGCGACCGAGCGCGACCGAGTCGCGCAGGGCGGCGTCGAGCTCGGGCACGATCATCGTGCTGCGGGCACGGGTGAACAACTGGCGCGAGATGCCCTCGGGTGCGAGGAAGGCGCAGACCTGCAGCAGTCGCAGCGAGGCCGGGTTCTTCTCCGCGAGCCGGTCGAGCGACACGCTCCACGCGGCCGTCACCGACTGCTCGGCGCGACGGCCGGGCTCGGCGGGCTCATCCTCCCGGAACAGCTCGCTCGTCTTGGTTTCCAGCAGCTCGAGGTACTCGTCGACCGGCATGCCGGTCTCGACCCGCCAGGTGGCCGCTTGGTCGACGGCGAGCGGCAGGTCGCCCAGGGCGGCGGCAAGTCGGTCTGCCTCGTCCTCGGTGAGTGTCGTGTCCCGGCGCCGCAGCAGTGCCGTACTCTCGGACCGCGCGAAGACGGCGACCTCGAGAGGGCGGGCGACGCTGGCCCACCGCGCGTCGCGTGAGGTCACGAGCACCCGGCCCTCGGCGCCGGCCGTGGGGAAGTATTCGACGATCCTGCTCGGGTCCTCCGCGTTGTCGAACACAAGCAGCCATCGTCCGAACGGGCGGCCCGTCCGGAGCGCCTCGCGAACGAGCGGAAGCGCGGCGTTCACCTCGCCACCGACCTCGAGCCGCAGCGACGGGGCGAGGTCGACCAGGGCCTGCGCGATCTGCGCGTTGCGTTCCGCGGGTATCCACCAGATCAGCTCGTACTCGGCCTGGTACCGGTACACGTACTCGACGGCGAGCTGGGACTTCCCGACGCCCCCCATGCCGTGCAGGGCCTCCGGCAACACGGCTGTGGCACCCTCACCGAGCCGCCGATGCAGTTCCCGCAGCAGGTCGGCGCGGCCGGTGAAGTTCGGGTTGCGTTGCGGGACAGCCCCTCCCAGCACCATAGGCCAGGTGGTCTGGCCTCGGCGCGACTCCACCAGCGGCGTCGCAGTGCTCGACGTCACGAACTCCCTGCCTCCTCGGCTCTGGGTGCCCGGCTCAGACCTGTGGCCGGGGGTAATGGAAACATCGGGATCAGGCCGAGGTGTGGGCGCGTGCCCACTTTGCGTGTCGCTACTCATTGTCATACCCCGGACACTATCGGTAGTTGATGGCGCTGCGGTGCCCTGCGCAAGGGGACTGATGAGGGCGCCGAGCCGGCGGGAACGCCGTAGGAAACGGCCCGCCACGCTCGCCAGCACCGTCTCCTCCACGGCCAGGAAGGGGCGATTGGCCTCGGTGACCGCCGGCAGGCCGACCTCCTCCGGGTGCTCGCTGGTCAGCACGAGATCGATCTCTCGGAAAGCATCCACATCATCGCCCAGGGTGTTGGCGGCTGTGTGGAGGACGCGTAACGCCGACGCCCGGTCACCATGAGCCAGAAGCTCCTCGCGTAATCCGTCGGCGAACTCGAGGGCGATCTGTGCGCCGGCTGTGACCCCGGAGCTCGCGCCGTCGCGGCGCCTGCGCACCGGGATGACGACGCCGCTCGCGAGAACCTCGCTGAGGTGCCGGCGACCGGCCGCCGGCACCATGTCCAGCACCTGCCGCAGCACCGGCCACGTAAGTGGCGCGGCGGCCAGGTGAACAGCCAGCTCGAACGCGACCGGCGAGGCCAGCTGCCGGAACCGGTCCAGCTGCAGGCGAGCCGTGCGCGATGGTGGGTGCTGGTCGGCCGGCCGCGACCGCGGTAGTGGCCCGGCCAGCACCGCGGGCAGCTCGGTCGGCCGGGCTGGCTCGGCACCCACCATCTCCGCCCAGGGTGCGAGCCACTCGGGAGCGAGCTCGATCATCGGCACCGGCAGCGCACGGGCCAGCTCCAGGTCCGGCACTCCTGTCAACGCGCGCCCCCACGGCCGGCTGAAGACCCACCGGGGAGCGGTACCAGCGGTGCCGCCTCTCGCGGGCACCATCCGCACACGGTGGGTGCGCAGCCCGCCCCAGCGCCACATTCGCTCCGGCAGCAGATTGATCAACGCGACCGGCCCGGACCGGGCCCAGCGGTGCAGGGCCGGGGCAATCGCGTCGGCGTGCCAGCCTGGTGCGAGCGTGTCGGTGACGATCCAGACGATCTGCCGGCCGGACGGGACATGGCTCGACGTCGCTGGTGCGCCCTCGCCCGTGCGGGTCGCCCGCAGCAGCACCTGCTCCGGACGCTGCGTCGTGGTGTCGAGGTAGCTGACCCGGACGTCGCGGAACCGTGCCTGCTCCAGCAGCCTCGCCAGCCCGGGCACCATGTCGAGCCACAGGGTCATGGAGGGGCTGTCGTCCACGACCAGATGCATCTCGTAACACGGCTCGCTCTCCGCCCGCCGGACCGGAATACCGAGCTCATCCATGGCGAACCGCTCGGCGGTGGCCAGTTCGTCCAGCTCCCACCGGTCGACCGAGGGAACCTGGCGGTCCAGGCCGCGCAGTGCCCGGTGGAAGGACAGCGGATCCGCCACCGCCGGCTCGGCGCGCACCTCGGCCTTGTAACGCTGTGTGCCCGACCGTGGCCGATCGGCCTGCCCGGGTAGCTGGTGGCGGGCCGCCGAAAGCTCCACCCGCACGGTGCGCGCTGTGGACGTCCGTGGATGGGACGGATCCGGGTCCGGCGGAAGGTCGGCTTCCGGCTGGCCGGGTGGGCCTGATCCGGGCGGCTTCGGGTGGCTCGTCTCCTCTCCGCCGTCCGCGGCGATGGCCGGGTCCACCCTGTCCCACAGCCATAGTGTCTCGGCGACTCCCAGGGCGAGATCGCCGAGCCCTGCGTCGCCGTCCTCGGGGGAACCGTGCCGGTCGAGCCCACTCACCAGGTGTCCAGCGGCGGCGACAGCTCGTGCCAGACGGCGTCCAGGAGGTGATGCCAGGTCTCCTCGTCGCCGTCGAACGCGCCGGCTGCGGCCAGGTGCGCCGCGTTGAGCAGCTGGTCGGCGGCCAGCCCGCCGACCAGCTGGCGGCGCCGCTCGAACTTCTCGATGAGTTCCGCCCGCGCCGCCGACTCCGCGGGGAAATGCGCGGCGACCAATGAGGCCAGCCTGGCGGTGTCGGGGTGGGGGAGATCCAGGAGCGTGCAGCGACGCCGGAACGCGGGTGAGAACTCCCGCTCGCGGTTGCTGGTCATCACGACGATGGGAAAGGCGTTGCACCGCACGACGCCCTGCGTGAGAACAGCGGTCCGATGCCGGTCCGCGGTGTGCACCTGCACCTCGGGCGTCTGGGCGCTCAGCCGCGCCAGCTCGGGGAGCAGGAACTCGCCGTCCTCGAAGATGTTGAGCAGATCGTTCGCGAACGCGAACTCGCTCTTGTCGAGCTCGTCGACAAGCAGCACTCGCGGCAGCCGCTGGGGGAGAAAAGCGGTGCCCAGGGCGCCGAGCCGCACGAAGTCCCCGATCGAGGCGGCGCCCGAGTCGCGGCCCCCGGGGACGGCGTCCTCCGAGCGGACTCTCAGACGGTAGGGGGACGAACCCCGGGCCTGCACCATGGCCTGCGCCCGCCCGATCGCGTCGTACTCGTACAGCCCCTCCTGAATGGTGGTGCGGCTGGTGATCGGCCACCGCAGCACCCTACCGAGACCGAGCTCGCTGGCGATCAGGTAGGCCAGGCCGGACTTGCCGACACCCGGCGGACCGGTGACCAGCAGGGGACGCCGAAGGTACACCGCCGCGTTCACGAGCGAGATGTGCACCGGGTCGAGGAGCCGGGACGGGACGCGTCCGAGGCGCCGTTCGGTCTCCCGGAGGTCAGCGGTCGGCGGGGTCAGCAAGGGCGCGCCGTCGAAGGCTCGCCACGGCGGGGGAGCGGGCCAGCGGGCGTCCCGCTCCGCTGGATCCATCGGGCGACCGGTGCCCTGGAAGAGCCACCACTTCGGGCTGCGCGCCGCAGCGTCGTCTTCGGTGCTCACAGGCCGTTCTCCCCTGGAACGTCAGCGATTCGGTGAGGATCATCCCATAACAGCGCGACCTGTCGGCCCAGGTGCAGCAGCTGCTCCTCCGGCGGGAGCAGCTGCGCGTCGAGCCGCAGGTGGCGGGTGGCCCGCGGTAGGTCCGCGGCGCGCTGGTGGGCCAGGGCGGCGCGGAGACTCTCGTCAGGATCGGCCTTGTCCAGGCCGTGAGTCCGTCGCCACAGGATGCCGGCGATACCGGTACGCAGGCCGGCCAGGAGCTCGCCCATGGCGCGGCTCCCGCTGTGCGGCGGCCCGCTGAGAACGAGTGCGATCAGCCGTTTGTCAGCACGCAGGGCGGCCTCCAGGCTGAGCGCGCCCGCGTGCGGGTGGGCGGCACACCAGTACGTCGCGGAGTCCGCCGGTTGGTCGACGTACCGCCAGCGCTCACGCAGCACCCGGTGCAGCTCCGGTGACTCCACCCGCTCGAGGCTCCGTAAGGTCACGGAGTAGTCCAGGACGAGTGGCCTGGGAGGTCCGAACCTGTCTTCCTTGCGCCACCACTCGACCTCGGCGTCGAGCAGGTCGAACGGCAGGACGAACTCAAGTGAGAGCTCGTCCGCCGTGTGCGACAGGATGCGCTCCGCCTTGCGGACAGCTCCGCTCACGGCACGTTCGAGCTGGTCGCGCGGTAGCCGCTCGCGCTGTTCCCCCGCATCGACGATCTGCCCGGGCCGGTAGCGCTCGAGCCGCCAGGTGAGGTCGAACTGGTCCCGGGCCGGTCCGGCCCCCTCGAGGCGCAGCACCATGTGCACGGGCGATCGGCCGTCGAGCGGGTCCGCGCGCCGCCGGCGCAACCCGTCGAGCTCGGCCAGGCAGCCGTGCTCCGTCGCGACCTGCCGGACCCATGCCTCGGCCAGCGGCTCGAGCGTGCGATCGAGACGGTTGTTGTGGATCAACTGGTCCAGAAAGATCAGGTACGGCGCAGGCAGGCCGCGCGACGTGGTCCTGTTCACGAGGTGGACGAACACCTGCCACCCGGTGGCGCAGTGCCACGGCGGGGCTGCCTCGCGGTCCCCGGTGGCCAGCTGGAACTCCACCTTGACGTCGTTCGCTGGCCAGGGCTGGAGCGCGTCGTGCAGGACGTCCCAGACATTGACCGGCTGGGTGTCCCCGGCCTTGGTCGGCCACAGCACGAATGCGGTGGCGGCCGTGTCGGCGGTGTCCCAGCACTCGACGAGATGGGTGACCCGTGCCGTCAGCTTCGAGGTGTCCGCCAGCGCCCGCACGCCGTCGCGGAGCGCGGCCAGCCCCCGAGGGCACCGGGAGCATTCCTCGATGAATCCGTGAAACCACTGGCGGCGCAGCGGGTTCTCCGGAACCTGCAGGGGCACCGCCGCATGTCTCTCGGTCCGCGTGACCAGCTGGCGCCTCGACGACTCCGACCGGAAGGCCGGCGTCCGGTCAAGGAGATCGACGATCTGGTCCTCGAGCTCGAGCCGGAGCTTGTCGCATCGCGTCACCCATGCATTCAGATCCGACACCGATCCCCCGAGCGCGCGGTTCTCGGCGTGCGCGAAGAGGCCACCCCGAGTCGTCTCCGGTTCCACAATACTTTCCGGGCTTCTGGCCGGTGAAGCGACCGTCGTTGGATGCTGTTCGTCCGAACGATCCCTCGGTACGACCGATGGCGCACGGCGGGTGTCATCGTCGGCTGGGTATCCAAGGGTGCGACGGAGATGCTCAGCCAGTGGAGAACCGCCGATTCGCCGGGAAGTCACGCGCCGCCTCCCGAAGAATTCGTACCCGGCCGTCGGGCAGAGCTCCGGCGGCGAGGAGCCGATTGACCTCAGCCCAGAAAGCGGCGCTGTCCTGTTCGACCACGGGATGGCGGTGGTAGGGGAGACCGGAACGGTGCAGCAGGCGCCTGGCGGCTGCGGGGTCGCTGTACACCTCGGCGAGCGCGGTCGCCTCGAGCTCCGTCAACGGAGAGGGCCCAGCTGGTGGCCCCGCTTCCTCAGCAGGGACCGCAACTGTCGCACCGGAGCCCCGAACCAGCAGGTCGACAGCCCGGTGGACCCGTCCACGGCCGTCCATCCTCCCGATGGCCGAGACCAGCGCCGCGAGGCCGCCGTCCTGCGCCGCGCATTCGCCGACGAAGGCGAACAGCCACTGCCGCCGAAACGGAAGCTGGGACACCTGCAGCTGGCAACCGAGTTCGGCGTCAGTCAACCGGAGTAGCAGGCTCCGACTCACTGGCTCGGCAAGTAGCTGCTCGCGATCCAGAAGATCGACTATTGCCGAGACCAACTCATCGGACATGGAGCCACTATGACTGTCGGGCGGCGCCCGGGAGGACACTCGATTCGTTCTGCACGTCTGTCGAAGCCTCTCAAGGGTCGAAACCCGTCGCGGGACGAGTTTTCGGTTCGCCGACATCGACGGCGACCGCCGGGACGACTATCCGGTCACCGCCGACGGCGTGGTGAAGGCCTGGACCAACATTTCCGCCTCGAGTGAGATGGTGTAGACCGCGCCCGGGTCCGATCAGACCCCTGCGGTGACACCCGGTGGGCGCCACGGCCAGCTGGTGTCGATGACGGCGTCCGGCCGCCCGCCGCGGCGGCGCAGGTACGACTGGTAGTCCTCGGCCCAGCGGCGGTGCGCGTCGGCCTGCCAGTTCTGGAGCGCGGTCAGGCCCATCGCGGCCCAGTCGGGATGCAGCCGGGGAAGACGCCAGGCGATCCTGGCCGTGGTGAGGCAGTCCGCGAGCGCGTCGTGGGCGCCGTCCTGGCGGACGCGGTAGTGGGTGGCGAGCGCGGTCAGCGTGCGCTTGCCGGGCCGGCGCGGATCGAGCTCACGGTCGATCACCATGGGGTCGAGGACGAGCATGTCAACCTCGGCGAGGCCGCGGCCGTGGTGGCGGCGCAGCTCACGGTCGAGGAGCGTCAGGTCGAACGAGCTGTTCATGATGACGACGGGGATGCCGTCGCGCCACACGCCCTCCAGCACCTGGCCGACCCGGCCGAGCACCTCGGCGGGATCACGACCCTCGCGGCGGGCACGCTCCGTTGTGATCCCGTGTATGCGCGCCGCCGCCTCCGGGACGTCGACGCCCGGATCGATGATCTGGCAGAGCTGGTTCAGCACCCCGGACGGGCCGACTTTCAGGAGCGCGACCTGAACAGCCCGGTCGGTCTCCACGTCGGTTCCGGTCGTCTCGAAATCGAGCACGGCCATCGGGCGCTGCCACCACGCCATCGTCTGGTCGTCTCCTCGGAACAGCCCGGGGACGCCGTCACACCGGGGCCAGGGGGTGAACACCGTCATTCCACCGGACGGCGCGGGCCCGAAGCAGGGGATTGGTGGTCTCCTGGGTCTTCGCTGTCGCGGTGTTGTCGCGACCCCGGCCAGTATGCCCGGAAGACTCCACTCTCACTCGGTCAGGAGCGGCCGGCCGGCTCGGGGCCGGTTCCGTCAGATCGTCACGGCGCCGGCGCCGGTGTAGGTGTCGGCGCCAGGGCGGACGCCGTGAGGGCGGCCGCGGCGGCAGCGGCCTCCTCCGCGCCGAGCGAGGACCAGAAGTCCGCACCCGGTGTGGCTTCGGCGTGTGTCCTGCGGCCGTCGGCCCAGGCCGCGTCGAAGGACAGCCGCCAGGAGTGCAGGAACGTCCGGGTCACCGGCGCACGGTCGAACAGCGGGTCGCCTTCGATGGGATGTCCGACCCAGGCCAGGTGGACCCGGATCTGGTGGCGCCGTCCGCTGATCGGGTAAGCGGCGACCAGGGTGTGCTCCGCGCCCTCCCACACCCGGGCGATGCGGGTGACGGACGGGTAGGACCGGACGTTCGGGAACGTCCGGGCGGCGGGCACCGTCCAGCTCGCGGGGCCGCGGGCGCCGCTGCCGGCCGGGCCGTCGGAGCCGGGGGCGCCGTCGGAGCCGGGCGTGCCGGCGGGGCCGTCCGGGGTGGGTGTTCCGGCGGGGCCGGGCCAGGCGACGATGTCGGCCCGGTTGGCCGCGATCCGCACCCGGTTCTTGCGCCCGACGCTCAGCGGGAGGTCGATCGTGGCCAGCGCCGGCAACCCGCGGGTGCGGGTCAGTGCCAGATAGGTCTTCTCCACCGTGCGCCGGTTGAACTGCCGGGTCAGGTCGCCGTGGAAGCGCAGCTCCTTCGCGAACAGGACGACGCCGGAGGTGACCTTGTCGATGCGGTGCGCGGGAAACAGCTCCTCACCCGCGTCCCGTGCCATGGACACCAGGTCGGTGTCGTGGCGCTCGCCCATGACCGAGACGCCCACCGGCTTGTCGAGTGCGAGCACCGCCTCGTCCTCGAAGATCTTCCGACTTTCCCGGATCGTTGTCCACTCCGTCACGAGACCGCCCGCCCCCACAGTGCCGATGCTCACAATTCAAGTATTCGCCACACGGAGAGCCGGCGGACGGGATCCTCCCGAGGTAGGCGGTCCGCTCTGCCCGACGCGGGCGTCCTGTCGATGTTTCCAGGCGGCCCTGGGAGCCTGGCTCCGGTGCCGATCGCCGGGCCGGATCGGCGCCGCGGCCGGCTACCCGGCCGGCCGTGCGCAACCTGACGTCGGAAATCTTCCTTGTTTCGTGTAATAAGCCCAGTACCAGCTACTTCGCCCGTAGCAGAAGGGACCATCATGACTGCCGGCCCCCGTCAGCCTGACCGCACGTCATCCGCAGCCGGCTCGACGTTCATGCCCGGGAAGACCGCCGCGGTGCCCCGCCAGCCGTCGGCCGTGTCCGGGGGAGGCGAGGCCCGTGCCCGAACCGGGGCTCCCGCCGAGGTGGGGACGCGCGCGGGGAGCGCTGAGAGTGCGCGCGGCGCCGAAAGCGCGCGCCGTGCCGAGGACGGCCCGGGCGGCAGGCCCGTGGAAGTGGCGGCCGGGCCCGGTGAGGTCACGGGGAGCACACACGCGCCGGCCGCCGGCAACGGGATCCTGGGCGGTGCGCCGCCGATGGCGCGGCCACGGGCCGCCGCCGGGGCGCTCTTCTTCGACGAGGAGGGCCGGGTCCTGCTGGTTGAGCCGTCCTACAAGCCGGGGTGGGACATCCCCGGCGGCTTCATCGAACCCGGCGAGTCGCCGTACGCGGCGTGCGTCCGCGAGGTCGAGGAGGAGATCGGCATCGTCCCGCCGATCGGACCGCTGCTGGCGGTCGACTGGGCCTCCGACGAGATCGCCGGAGACATGCTGCTGTTCGTGTTCGACGGCGGACTGCTGCCGGAGCCGTGGCGGGAGCGGATCCGGGTGGACATGGACGAGATCATCAACTGCGCCTTCACCCCGATCTCCGAGGTCGATGACGTCCTGCCCGTCATGCACGCCCGGCGGGTCCGGGCCGCCGCCGAGCGGCGCGGGCAGGGCGACGGCGCCGGCTATCTCGAGCGCGGGTACCTGGTGCCGTCCGATCCGGCGCTCGCCGCGGACGGCTCCGGGGAGTAGCCGCATCCGCGGCGACGGTCCCTCCGCGCGTGGAGATGCCGGCCGGGCCGCGGGGGGCGATGATGCCGGCACGGGACGGCGTTCGCCACGCGTGGCGGACGGTTGTCGAGCTGGCCCCCAGGGCACCGGGCCAGCTCGCGGACGGTCGGCAGGCGGCCGCCTGCACCCGGCCAGCGCGGCTGACAGGGGTGACGCATGTCCAGGACGATCCGAGCGGCGCTTGTCCAGGCGCGGTGGACGGGCGACCGGGAAACGATGGTCAAGGTTCACGAGGAGCACGCGCGGTCGGCCGCCGCGCTGGGCGCACAGGTCATCTGCTTCCAGGAGCTCTTCTACGGGCCCTATTTCTGCCAGGTTCAGGACGCCGCCTTCTACTCCTACGCGGAGTCGGTGCCGGGGCCGATCGTCGACCGGTTCGCCGCGCTCGCCGCGGAGCTCGGGATAGTGATGATTCTGCCGGTCTACGAGCAGGAGCAACCCGGGATCCTCTACAACACGGCGGCGGTCGTGGACGCCGACGGCTCCTTTCTCGGCAAGTACCGCAAGACCCACATCCCGCACGTGACCGGATTCTGGGAGAAGTTCTACTTCCGGCCCGGGAACCTCGGATATCCGGTCTTCGACACGGCGGTCGGCCGGATCGGGGTCTACATCTGTTACGACCGTCATTTTCCGGAGGGCTGGCGCGCGCTCGGCCTGAACGGGGCCGAGCTGGTGTTCAACCCGTCCGCCACCTCCCGCGGCCTGTCGAACTACCTGTGGAAGCTTGAGCAGCCCGCGGCCGCGGTCGCCAACGAGTACTACGTCGGCGCGGTGAACCGGGTGGGTGTCGAGGACCTGGGCGACGACGACTTCTACGGAACCTCCTACTTCGTCGACCCCGAGGGGACGTTCGTCGACGGCACCGCGGACGCGCACGAACCGGAGCTGCTGGTCCGGGACCTGGACATGAGCCTGTTGACCACGGTGCGCGACCGGTGGGCGTTCTATCGTGACCGACGGCCGGACACCTACGGCGACCTCACCGCGCCGTGACCGGTCGCGTGCCGTCCCGACCCGGGTCGGCAGCCAGGTGGGAAGCAGGTCCGGTGAAGGGGCAGACGACGTGAGGACGCTGATCACCGGCGGGACGCTGGTCGGCCCGCTGGGCGCGACGCCCACCGAGATCCTGGTCGACGGCGAGACCGTCACGGCTCTGTTCGTGCCCGGCAGCCTGCCAGAAGACCTGCGCGGCAGCCTGCGCGACGGCCCCGACTCCTCGGTCGACCGGGTCATCGACGCCACCGGGAAGTACGTGATCCCGGGCGGCGTCGACGTCCACACGCACATGGAGCTGCCCTTCGGCGGCACCTCGGCGTCCGACACCTTCGCCACCGGGACGGCCGCCGCGGCCTGGGGCGGCACCACGACGATCATCGACTTCGCGGTGCAGCGCACCGGCGAGGTGGTCGAGGAGTCGCTGGCCGCCTGGCACGCGAAGGCTGAAGGTCAGTGCGCCATCGACTACGGCTTCCACATGATTATCGGCGGTGTCGACGACCAGGCGCTCAAGGCGATGGACTACCTCGTCGCCAACGAGGGCATTTCCAGCTTCAAGCTGTTCATGGCGTACCCCGGAGTGTTCTACAGCGACGACGGCCAGATCCTGCGGGCTATGCAACGGGCGGCCGAATCCGGCGCGATGGTCATGATGCACGCGGAGAACGGCATCGCGATCGACGTCCTCGCCGCCCAGGCGCTCGCCCGTGGCGGGACGGGCCCTGTTCACCACGGTTACACCCGTCCACCCGAGCTGGAAGGGGAGGCGACGAACCGGGCGGCGGTGCTGGCCCGGGTCGCCGGAAACTGCCCGCTCTACTTCGTGCACATGTCGGCGTCCGAGGCGCTGGCGGTCGTTTCGGCGGCCCGCGGCGCCGGCCACAACGTGTTCGCCGAGACCTGCCCGCAGTACCTGTACCTCAGCCTCGAGGAACATCTCGGGGCCCCCGGCTTCGAAGGCGCGAAATACGTCGCCTCGCCACCATTGCGGACGAACACGGCCAGCCATCACGACGACCTGTGGCGCGGCCTGCGTACCGACGACCTCGCCGTGGTCTCCACCGACCACTGCCCGTTCTGCTTCCGGGACCAGAAGGAGCTCGGCCGCGGCGACTTCACCAGGATCCCGAACGGGATCGGCACCGTCGAGCACCGCATCGACCTCGTCTACCAGGGCGTCGCCAGCGGGCGACTCTCCCTGCCACGCTGGGTGGAGACCTGCGCGACCACCCCGGCGCGGATGTTCGGCCTCTACCCCCGCAAGGGGATCGTCGCCCCCGGCTCGGACGCCGACATCGTCATCTACGACCCGGCGGCCAGCACGACCATCTCCGCGTCGACGCACCACATGAACCTCGACTACTCCGCGTGGGAGGGCTTCCAGGTCGCGGGAAAGGTCGACACCGTCCTCTCCCGCGGCACGGTCGTCGTCGCCGGCGGGGAGTTCCACGGGCGGGCCGGGCACGGGCGCTACCTGCGCCGCGGCCTGTCCCAGTACCTGCGATGAGCGTGACGGTGGCGGGCGTGCCTGCGATGAGAACGCCGGTGGCGGGCGTGTCGGTGGCGAGTCGGAAGGCAGGTCCCTGATGGATGTCGGAGTGGTGCTGCAGACCAACCCGCCCGCGTCCCGGGTGGTCGAACTCGCCCGGCAGGCCGAGACGCTCGGCTTCAGCCACGTGTGGACCTTCGACTCCCACCTGCTGTGGGAGGAGCCGTTCGTCATCTACAGCCAGATCCTCGCGGCCACCCGCAAGGTCAAGGTCGGCCCGATGGTCACCAACCCGGCGACCCGCGACTGGACGGTCACCGCCTCCCTGTTCGCCACGCTCAACGAGATGTTCGGCAACCGCACGATCTGCGGGATCGGCCGTGGCGACAGCGCCGTCCGGGTCCTCAACGGCCGGCCGACGACACTGGCCACCCTGCGCGAGTGCGTCGCCGTCGTCCGCGCCCTCGCCAACGGGCGGGAGGCGGAGGTGAACGGCGCGAAGCTGCGCTTCCCGTGGGGCACCGACAGCCGGCTGGACGTCTGGATCGCCGCCTACGGCCCGAAAGCCCTGGCGCTGGCCGGCGAGATCGGCGACGGGTTCATCCTGCAACTCGCCGACCCCGACATCGCCGCATGGACCATCCGGGTGGTGCGCGAGGCCGCCGAGAAGGCCGGCCGCGACCCGGCGTCGGTGCGGTTCTGCGTCGCCGCGCCCGCCTACGTCGGCGACGCCGACCCACTGTCCCTCGCCCACCAGCGCGACCAGTGCCGCTGGTTCGGCGGGATGGTCGGCAACCACGTCGCCGACCTCGTCGCCCGCTACGGCACCCCGGCCGCGGCCGGCCCTGTTCCGGCAGGCGGCACGGCGCTGCCGTCAGCCCTGACGAGTTACATCACCGGCCGCCACGGCTACGACTACAACGAGCACGGTCGCGCCGGGAACACCCACACCGACTTCGTCCCCGACGAGGTCATCGACCGGTTCTGCCTGCTCGGCCCGCCCGCGGCGCACATCGAGCGGCTCACCGAGCTCGCCGGCCTCGGCGTCGACCAGTTCGCGGTCTACCTCCAGCACGACGCGAAACGCGCCACCCTGGAGGCCTACGGCGAGACCGTCATCCCGGCGATCACCGACGCCGTCCAGGCGAAGACGCGGTAACCGAAGCCCCGCCTGCGGTGACCGGCACCCGGCCGGCCCGCTGTGACGACGGCGGCCGGCCAGGTCACGGCCGGCCGCCGGTGCCTCGGGCGGAGCACCCGTGTGTCAGGTCAGGGCACCGGAACGCCGCAGCAGACGGGACACCTGCGCCCGCTGGTCCGGGGCGAGCGAGGGCTCCGAGGCACCGAGGGAACGGCGGAGCAGGTCGTCGGCGCCGTGCTCGTCCCCGGCAGCGCGGATCACCTCCGCCACCCGCCACAACACGGGACCGCTGTCCGGGGCGTCCCGCAGCGCCGTCGTCGACTCGCCGGATGCCTCGGTGACCCGGCCGAGGCGGGCCAGCGACAGTGCCCGCGCCGCCCGCAGCTCCGCCGCGCCTGCCGCGGCCGAGAGCCCGCCCGCCGCTGAGACCCCGCCTACCGCTGACACCCTGCCCGCCTTCGTGGACGTTGTGCGGGCGAGCCGGTCGAAGTCCTCGATCGCCCCGGTGTCGTCGGCCAGCTCGACCCGCAGCTGGGCCCGTCCGGCCAGTGCCGCTACCGCGTCGGGGGCGATCGTGAGCACCGCCGAGAAGATGGCCGCGGCCGCCCACGGCTGACCGGCCCGCCAGAGCGCATGCGCGAGGTCCGACTGGACGTCCGCGTCACCCGGCAGACGTTCCCCGGCGGCCTGCAGCTCCTCCACCGCCCGCCCGACCTGGCCGGCGTCCAGCAGGAGCCGGCCGAGAGCGGCCAGCACCCGCCCGGAGGCCTCGGTGTCCGACAGCGACTCGTAGATCTCGGCAGCCTCGCGGTGGCAGGCCTCGGCCTGCTCCAGCCGTCCCTCGGCCTGGAAGAGCTGTGCCCGCAACGCCTGGGTCGCGGCCCGGGTGAGCGAGGGCGCCGGGTCGCGCCGCAGCGCCTCCTCGACATGGGCGCACGCGGTGGCCACGTCGCCGTCCGCGAAACTCACCTGCGCCGCGCGGAGGTAGTCGTCCGCCCCGACCTCGGCGGCCGGTCCGCTGGCGCCCGCCCACGGGGTGGATGTCCGCTGCAGTGGTTCGAGCAGCCGGTCGTCGAAAAGCTCGAAACGGCGGGAGCCGGACAGGTGCTCGCAGCGCAGCACATAGCGCTCGGTCAGGGCGTCGAGCACCGGCGTGGGCATGCCGGCGGTTGTGGTGAGACCCTCGTCGACCACACCGCGACGCCCGCGCTCGGTCACGAACGTCCGGGTGAGCCAGGCCCGCAGCTCGTCCTCGTCGAGATTGTGCTCGTGGGCGATCGTGACCAGCGTCCGGGTCAGGTAGTCCTCGAGGACGGCGGTGACGTTCCCGACCGGGCCGAGCCAGGAAGCGGTCACCGGAGCGTCCGCCACGGGCCGGGACCGCCACAGTGCCGTCGCCACGAGCTGCAGGAACACGGGCTGGACGGTCTCCGCGACCAGCAGCGACTCGGCGCCGGTCGCGTCGACGGTCCGGCTGGTCGTGAGATCGTCGACGCAGGCCGCGGCGGCGCCCGGGGCGAACCGGATCCCGGCGGCGCGCAGCGGCTCGACGAGGGCCGTCACGGCGCACTCCGGGCTCAGCGGGGCGACGGCGACCTCGGTGACCGGCACGGCTGATTCGTAGCCGGCCTGATCGGCGCAGGCCGCGAGCAGGGTCCGCCGGTACGGCAGCAGGGCCGTGCGATGGTCGGAACGGAGCACCAGCAGGATCCGCAGGTTCGGCAGCGCCGTGGCCGCGAGGGCGAGCGCCTCGACGAACTGCGACCGCAGCGGGGCCAGCCGGGGCGAGCGCGGAGTGAGGAACTCCTCGAACTGGTCGATGGCCAGCAGAACCGGCCGGGACGCACCGCGCGGCCGCCGCCGCTCGGCCCGCTCCCGGAGCGCGTCCAGCAGGGACGCCGACTCGTCGTCGTGGGACCAGCACCGCAGCAGCGCCCGGGTGAATGGGTTACCAGGCCCGACAACCGGCTCGAGCCCGTCAGGACCCGCGGCCGTGAGGCCGGGGCCGGTGATCCGCCCGACCGGGAGGACGTCGGCATCCGCCCTGGCCAGGTCCGGCAGGACGCCCGCCCGCAGCAGCGATGTCTTGCCGGCACCGGCCGGGCCGTGCGCGATCACGAGACGGCTGCGCAGCCATGCGGCCGACAGGGAGCGGGCCTCGGCGTCCCGCCCGAAGAACGAACCGGCCTCCTCCTCCTCGAACGGGCGCAGCCCGACGTAGGGGAGATCGGCCCGCAGCTGGGTCACCATCCGCCGGCCCGGCCCCACTGGCGCCGTGATGACATGTCCCGAGGGCAGGTCGTCGTGGAAGATGCCGGCCGCGAGGGCACTTCGCACTGGGCGGGCGCGGGTACGCCACCTGCACCGGGTTCGTCTCCGGTCGAGGTGGCCGACGGCGGGTTTGCCGCTGTTGCCGGCTGGCCTGGGGAGATCTGAGCGTTTCCTGCGCCTTTCGGCGGAAATTTGGTGGCGAGGGTTGGATAGTAGTTATTCAACAGTACTGATAGCCTCTCGGCGTTGACGCGACCGTGCCCGCGAATGGTATCCACCCGGCCCGGCCCGGCTCTGCCGCCGCGCGCTCCTGGACCGTCCGCATCATTCTCCGACATTTGGCGGCCACTGTGAGCCGACCTCTGCACATGACAAGATTTTCGCAGGACGGGGAGTCATCGCCGCCGCGGGCTCGGTCGAGGTGGCACGGTCCGGGTGATCGAGTGTGTGCGCTTCGTTGTCCTCGTTCCGGAGTCGCTCCTCCTGATCGGTGGGCATAGTCCGGACTGGCCGGAACCTGCCGGCCGGTACGGCGCGGGATCGCGGTATCCGGCGCCTGGCCGGCCCACTCCGTCGGCCGAGGGCCCGAGACCCAATCTGGAGGGAAGGAGACCCCGTTGACCCCGCACCAACCGGCCGCGTGGATGCCCACCGTCGGTGTGGTGCTCGCCGCCCAATGCTGGAAATAGCTTCTGACCTGCGAAAACGCGCAGTTCAGGAGATGCCGTGGAACGGCGGGCCGTCGTGGGCCGATGTGTACGGAGGTGCGCGTCGGGGAGTCACCACGTGGCCCTCGTTGCCCCGCTCGTTCGTCATTGGGAGCCGGGGTGTCGTGCACCCGACATTCGGGCCGGGCTTTGGTAGGTTGGCCTGGGCCGGAAGAAGGCCGGGAGCATCGCCCGACCGACTCGCGGGCGGGCTTGCGGAATGGCGCCAGAGCCACTAGCCGATGTTATCATCGAAGAGTCTACGAAGATTTTGCGGCGCGCCGTCGACGCATGTGCTGGGCCAGTGTGCGCGGCTCGTATGCTCGGCGGCTGTTCTGTACCGACAGTCGGGCGGGGGCGGTCGAAGGTGGCTTCGGTGGTGGAGTTCGACTCGGCGAGCGGGCCGAGTCGAGGCGTTCCGATGATTTGGGGTGGTGTACCCCAGCGGAACAAGAACTTCACCGGGCGAGAAAGCCAGCTCGCCGAGCTCCGTCGCCGTGTCTCCTCCGAGCAGACCGACGTCACCGCCGTCCTGCCGCACGCCCTCCAGGGCCTGGGTGGTGTCGGGAAAACTCACCTCGCCATCGAGTACGCGTACCGGTACCAGTCCCACTACGACCTGATCTGGTGGATCCCCGCCGACCAGCCGGCGCTCGTCCGCTCCAACCTGGCGGCGTTGGCGCCACGGCTCGGTTTGTCCGAGGGCGGCCTGCTACGGGTCGAGGACTCGGTCGCCGCCGTTCTCGACGCCCTGCGCCGGGGCGAGCCCTACCACCGATGGTTGTTGATCTTCGACAACGCCGACCAGCCCGAGCTGATCCGCAGCCTGATGCCCCACGGCCCCGGCCATGTACTCGTAACTTCGCGTAACCGGCGATGGCAGAGCATCGTCGACACGATCGAGGTCGACGTCTTCGCTCGCCGCGAGAGCCTGGAGTTCCTCGATCGTCGGGTTCCCGGCATCGGGGAGTTCGACGCCAACCGGCTGGCCGAGGCGCTCGGGGACCTGCCGCTGGCGCTGGAGCAGGCCGGGGCGCTGCAGTTCGAAACCGGGATGGGCGTCGAGGAGTACCTGGACCTGCTCGGGGAGGCGTCGAGTCGGCTGCTGGCGGAGAACCCGCCATCCGACTACTCGAAGCCGGTGGCGGCCGCGTGGAGCCTGTCGGTGACCCGGCTGCGCGATCAGGCGCCCTTCGCGCTCGAACTGCTGCGGCGGTGTGCCTTCTTCGGCCCGGAGCCGATCTCGCTGGAGATGCTCGACCGCGGCAAGTACACCCTGAGCTCCGACTTCGGCCGGTTGATGCAGGACCGGCTGCTGGTGAGCCGCGCCATGCGGGAACTCGGCCGCTACGCGCTGGCGAAGATCGACACCAGCCGGAAGACGGTGCAGGTCCACCGCCTGGTCCAGATGCTCATCCGCGACGAGCTTCCCGTCGAGGAACAGGCACGCATGCGGGATGAGGTGCATGCGCTGCTCATTGCTGCAGACCCCGGAGACTCCGAAACCAAGAACCGCGCGGCGTTTGAGAACCTGCTCCCGCACATCGTGCCGTCTGGTGTCTTCGAGTCCACAGAGGTCCCGGCCCGCCAGCTCATCGAGCACCTCATCGGGTACCTGTACAACGTCGGCGACTTCACCACGGGCCTGAACGAGGCGGACCGCGCGCTGGGGCGGTGGGAGAAGGACTCCGGCGAGCGCGATCCGGACGTGCTCGTGCTGAAGGGAATCAAGGCGAACATCCTCTGGTCGCTGGGCAGATCTCAGGACGCCTACGACCTGCGGCGGCCGACTCTGGCGGCGATCACCGAGGTCCTCGGGCCGGACCACGAGGAGACCCTCCTCATCCTGAACGGCCACGGCGCCGACCTACGCGCCCGCGGCGAGTTCCGGACCGCGCTCGAACTGGACGAGGACGCTCTTCCCCGGCACGAACGGGTTTTCGGCCCCTACGCCCACGAAACATCTCTCTGCGTCAACAACCTCGCGGTGGACTACAGCCTCAACAGCTCCTACGAGCTCGCGCTGCAGCGGGATCAGGAGAATCTCGCCAACAGGAGGGACCTTTCGGGCGGTGACACGGACCCCTGGGTGGCTATCTCTCTCGCCGCTGTTGCCCGCGATCTGCGGCAGGCGGGACACTATCTGAAGGCCAGGGATGCGGCGGAACACGCCTACCGGGCTTTTGAAGATCTTGTCGACCGCGGGCAGCTCGCCGCCGATCATTCACACGTCCTCGCGCAGGCGAAGGATCTCTCGGTCGCCCGGCGGAAGGCGGGGCTCTTCCTCGAGGCCTTGACGCTCGCCGAGCAGGTCTACGGTCGCTACACGGAGAGCCGGCAGTTCGAGAAGGAACACCCTGAAGCCCTCGCGGCCGCGATCAACCTGGGGAACGCGCAGCGGGTCGCCGGCGATCCCAACGAGGCGGCGGAGCGCATCGAGAAGACTGTCAGCCGGTATCGAGAAGCTCTCGGTGTGGACCATCCATATACCTACGGTTGTTATCTGAACCTCGCCCTGGTCCATCGCCAGCTCGGCCGGATCGACGAGGCGGAGCGCCTGCTCAAGGACGCGCTCGCGGGACTGGAAAACAGACTCGGCCCGGATCACCACTTCACGCTGACCTGCCGGGCGAACCTGGCCACCGCACGGTCGGCACAGGGCGCGGTCGGCGAGGCCCTGGAGATCGGGGAACAGACGCTGAGCTCGTTCCGTGACCTCCTGGGGCCTGATCACCCTCACACCCTGGTCTGCGCGACCAACGTCGCGCTGGACCTGGCTCAGCTCGGCCGGGACGACGAGGCCCAGAAGCTCTCCGCCGACACCGTCACCCGTTACCGCCGGGTCCTGGGCCCGGAGCATCCTGATGTCAGGGCCGGTGAGCGGGGCGAGCGGCTCGACTTCGACTTCGAGCCGCCGCCCCTGTAGGTCGCCGGAGATTTCCGTGGGCCGCGATGATCCGCCTGGTCTGCTCTGGTCAGGGCACCAGCTCGGGTAGCCAGGCGGCCAGAGCATCCGGGTCGGTGCGGATCCCGGACAGCTCCTCGATTCTCCTGTGCAGTCGGTGGACGACTTCCGGCCGGGTGACCAGGGCACGCGATCCCGATGAGAGGCGCTGCCGCCGGCACAACGCCAGACCGGCCCAGGAGTCGAGCAGGTCGGGCTCATGCTCCAGTTCTTCCTTGTAGGCCTGTGCCGCGGTACGGGCATCGCCGAAGGCGAGAGCCTGATCGGCAGCGGAGACTTTGGCGTCGAGGACGTGGGGGACGCCCTGCCGGGCGGCCTCGAACCGCTTCGGGTCCAGCAGGCGAAGATGGGTGAGCAAAAGCCGTGAGCTGGTTACCAGGCCACGGTGCCCCGGGATGATCCGGATCGGGATTCGCGTGATCGGCGGCGGGTCGCCCTCGATCCAGGCCTGGGCCAGCACTGCGATCTGGGCCGGTGCGGGTTCGACGTTACGGAGCCGCCAGGCTATTCGCGTGTCGTCGGCGGCTTGGCGGGCGAGTTCACCGGGTCCGTTGGGAACGGGCTTCTGCCGATGGGCCCAGACGGCGGTCCGCATGCCGTCCAGAAAGCGCATGCCGAGCGGGGTCATCGTTCCGGAGAGACGGAGGGTGCTCAGGACCCGCCAGACCTCGTCCCGCCACCGCGCGAACTCGAAGTGCGCGAAGTCGTCCCCGCTCTCCGCGAGTCGCCGGTAATCCCAGAAGCCGGTCAGCCCGAGATAGGCATAGGCACCCTGCAGTAATCCCGGAAGGGGCCGTGGGTCACGTCGCCACGGTGCGTAGAACAGCCGTTCGTCGGCCGGCTCGAGCAGGGCGACCAGATCAAGCAGCGCCGAGAGCTTCGTGTGCTGGAACTCATGGACCAGCGCCGCGGCGAAGGAGAGCCCGTCCCGGGGGAGGGTGAGGGCTACCGCGCCGAAGGCCTCGCCGGAGGAGGCGCTGAGCTCCTCGGCCCACGACGAGGCTGCCAGCGGAAAGATCGTCGCCAGTCCAGCCGAGACGGCCTCCGCGATCAGCGGGTCGTAGTCGTCGAGGATGCGCCAGCCGCCGTCGAGACGTTGCTGCCAGGCGTCGACGTCCTCCGTGACGGTGCCGCGCGCCATCGGCAGGTCGAGCAGTCGTCGAGCCGGGTCGACGTCGTCGAGAAGGAGGGCTATGCGCCGGCCGTTCACGACGCTGACCAGCTCCGGGACCATGCGCCAGCGGCTGTCCTGTGGCCCGGCCGGGAGATGCGGCGTCGTGGCGGTGGCGTTCGGCACCTCCAGCACCGTTGTCTCGTCGTCGCCGACAGTCAGACGCAGGCACGCCCTCTCGATGCGGACCGTGGCCCAGCCGGTCCGGCCGACCCGGACCCGGCCGACAGCCGGTATGAGGAGGTCTCCGTCCTGGAGCGGGACGGCCACCGTGGCGTGCAGGCCGGCGCGAAGCGCGGCGGCGACGGCGAAGCCACCGAGGATCCCGAGATCCTCCTCGAGGGGGTTCGAGGGGCTGGCCTTGCCGTGCAGCCGGCGCAGGCAGTGCATCGCCCACAGGCCGAGGCCCGGTGACAGCAGGATCGCCTCCGTCGGCTCCGGAACCGTCCGCTGGGATGCCGCCAGCACGCCGTAGGAGTTCGTCAGGCCACTGGCGGCGACGGCTTCCGGGGCACGCTCGGTGGCGTCCGTCATCACCGCGTGGAGCGCGAGAAGCCGCTTGCTCAGCTGCGTCCTGCGCAGGCCGAGCACGAGCCCCGTGCGACCTCCACCGGCCGCGAGGTCGTCGAAGTCGGCCAGTGCGAGCCGATGGAAGTCAATGTTCACCCTGCGCTTTTGCCTTTTCGACGTCTGCCCGGATCTGTCTGCCGATTTTCGTGATCAGTGCGAACAGATCCGGACAGTAGACGGATCTGTTCCGAAAGCCGCTGCCGGCCTGATACCGGTGGGGGTAATATCCCCCTCCGCAGACACGGCGCACCGGACATCGCGCGCACTCGGGGCCGAGCGCGGCCAGACCGATCTGCCGGGCGACGATACCCGGATGGCGGAGCGCCTCGTCGAGGTCGTTCCGCTGCACGGCGAGGCCGGTGGAGGCCGCGCCATGATAGGCGGACTTGAGCGCGTCGACCTGTTCGATCGAGCCGTCGGTCTCGATGACGACGACGGACGAGGGCGAGAGCCCGACCGTCTCGATGTGACTGTGGCCGCCGAGGATCAGCGCAATGATCTCCAGGAACACGCGTACGTCTGTCTCGTGCTCGGGGGCTGGATACCAGCGGTCGAACACGTCGCCGAGCCAGTCGGCGTAGGGCGTCGACGTCTCGTCGCCGCCCCGGGCGGGCGGACGGGCCGTCCAGTTCCCGTGAGGAAGCAGGAAGTCGACGTTCGGCGGTCGCCACGCCAGCAGGCTCTCGTACACCTCTCGTGGATCGCTCACGGGGTCGACGACGCAGAGCAGCCCGGCGAAGATCGGGCGGAAACGTTCCGAGGTGAGTAGCCGCAGCCCCCGGGCGACCTCGGCGTGGCTTCCGGTCCCGTTGCGACGGGTCCGTCGCCGGTCGTTGACCGCCGGATCGCCGTCGACGCTGACCCCGACCTGGATGCCGAACTCCCGACAGAGCTCGAGGAACACCTCGTCGATCAGGGTGCCGTTGGTCTGGAGGGCGAACTCCAGAGTGGTGTCGGCGCCGACCGCGGCGAGCAGGCGCTCCACGACGTTCCTGAGGTAGCCGGGACCGGCCAGGAGCGGTTCGCCGCCGTGCAGGATGATCTGCATCCGCGGAAGCTCGTGCTTCCTCGCGTGCGCGGAGAGCCTGCGCGCGGTGACCTCCACCACCGCCGGGCTCATCGTGACGGGCTGCCCCCGCCAGCTCTGGTCGGCTTGGTGGTAGACGTAGCAGTAAGTACACGAAAGATTGCATCTACTGTTGATCTTGAAGACGATCTGGCGGAAGGGTGTTGGCCGCCATCCCGTGGCGGAGAGTCGGTGGAAGTCGAGCTCGTTGGCCGGCCATTCGGCCGCCCGATCTCCGTAGGTCGTGTCGAGGAGGTCGATCACACGGTCTCGCTGTCCGGCGTTAGAAAGCTGCGGCGATAGAGGACGAGAACCCTGTTGGTGCCTGCTTGATTTCGGCGGATTCCTCCTCTGTTCGAAGGTCGGTCCGCGGGATCCGACTGCCCGGCGTGCCGGTTTCGTTGAAAATCGTGGCGCTGGAGTTGAATCCAGCGAGCGGCGGATTAGATCCCGAAGCCTCTCTGGTCAGGCGGCGGGCGACTTGCCGTAGGGTGCGGTTCGCCGTCGCGACCACCTCGTCGAGCCGGAACGTGCCCAGGTCGGGCAGACGCGTCTCGATGTCGGAAGACGAGTCGTTCATCAGGTGTCCTCCTCGGCCGTCCCCGATCCTCTAATCTAGCCGGTGCCGCCCGCAGGCGCTTCGCTCATGTCGAAGTCCGTCGTTTCGACGGCGGGTTCCCGCGGCCTGTGGATGACGGAAGCGATCCCGTCCTTTGCTGGTTTCGTAGCCTATCGTTGCCGCCTCGCGGGGAAGGCTCGCTCCCGGTCATGGTGGACTGCGTCTTCCGTAACGGTGTCGATCGGTAATCTGCGGTCGGTCTGTACCCGGAAGACGACGTAGAATCTGTTCTCGCCCGTCGGGAGGATGATCCGGCCGAGTGAACCCTACTTGAGCCGGCCTACGGGGCGCGGGCCACGGCGGGCCGCGGGAGAGGGGCCACTCGGTGTCGGGGGAGAGTGTCGGGCGGGAGCCTGCCCAGGGCCGATCCCATACGGGAGGCGACCCCGAGGGGTTTCGCCGGGTCACCCATGCGCAGACATCGGCTGGCGCCGGCCGGCATGCCTGAGGCCTGGAGCGCGCGGCCGCTGTACTTCTTCTTCAGCTATGCGCGGGCGGACAGCCGTGACGACCCGCTGCTCGAGCAGTTCTTCCGCGACCTCAGAGACGAGGTGCGCCGCAGGGTGGGCGATCCGGACCCGAACACTGTCGGCTTCCTCGACCTGCGCAGCATCCAGCCGGGGGAGGCCTGGTCGGCGGAGCTCGGCGCCGCGCTCTGCCGATGCAGAACCTTCGTGGCGATGTGCTCGCCCTCGTTCTTCGCCAGCGAGTACTGCGGCCGGGAATGGGGGATGTTCGACGGGCGGCTGCGCTCCGCCGCCGCGTCGGGCCAGGTTCCGGCGGCGCTGCTCCCCGTGATCTGGACTCCCTTACGCGATCCGCCCGAGCCGCTCGCGCGGCTGCAGTATGATCACAGCGCACTGGGGAAGGCGTATACGAAGTTCGGTCTGCGGTACCTCATGCAGCTGAAACGCAATCATGACGAGTATCAGGAGTTCGTGCTGACGTTAGCGGCCCGGATCGTCCAGCTCGCTGACGACTCGCCGTTGACCGCGGAGCCCGAGATCCCGGCTCTTCACCAGGTGCCCGACGCATTCCGCCTGCTTGCCGGGCCGCCGACCATACCGGACCAGGAAGATCCGCCGCCTGAGATTCCGGCGGCGGTCGCCTCCGGTCCGCTACGGGTCGACCCGGTCGAGGACGAGGTCCTCGGGAGCAGGGAGTCCGGTGAGTCGCGAACGTCACCGGACCCGCCCCGGCCACCGGCTCCGCCCAGCGTTCCCCCGGCGACGCCGGGGCCCGTCGCGGGCGGGCCTGGCCACGTGACTTTCGTGCTCGCCTCGACGTCGGCCGAGGAGATCGCCGCGTTGCGCCGTCAGCTCGACTGCTATGGCGACACGTTCGAGGAGTGGACGCCGTACAAGCCCCGTGACCACGACCGGGTGTGTGTGATCGCGCAGATGGTCGCGGCGAGACAGAAGCTCATCTCCAAGATTGTTCCTCTGGACCACGGCGTCTCCGATCTGCTGGAGAGGTCCAGAGAGCGCAACGAAATCGTGATCCTCATCGTGGACATGTGGGCGGCCAAGCTGGCGAATGTCCACCAGGCGCTGGTCACGTACGACGTCCGCAACGAGCCGACGTCGGGTGTCCTGGTGCCGGCGAACCCGCACGACACGGAAACCCACGCGAACTCCGCGCAGCTCATCGCGGTCCTGGCGACCGCGCTGCGGAACAACTTCGTCCGCCGGGACAAGCTGTTTCGCATGAATGTGCGGTCCTGTGAGGAGTTCGATCTGGCCCTGGTACAGATCATCGTCGAGTCGCAGGCGCGGATCTTCGAGTACCGGCAGGCCCTGCGGTCGACCGGGGACAACCCCCGGCGGTTTCCCCGGCTCAACGGCCCCTAGGCGGTGTCGGTGTCTGGTACGGATTTCGGGACCGTCGTCACCTTCTACTCCTACAAGGGTGGCACCGGCCGTTCCATGGCTCTCGCCAACACCGCCTGGCTGCTGGCGAGCAGCGGCTGCCGAGTACTGGTCGTGGACTGGGATCTGGAGGCGCCCGGCCTCCACCGTTACTTCCATCCCTTCCTGCACGATCCCGACCTTCGCTCGACTCCTGGGATCATGGACATGATCTGGGAGTTCACGGTGACGGTCATGTCGCCGCAGGGGCCGGACGACGCCGACTGGTTCAGCCGGTCCACCGCGATCACGCCGTACGCGGCATCACTGAACTGGCCTTTCCCCGACGGCGGAACCGTGGACTTCGTCTGTTCCGGCCGGCACGACGCCGCCTACGCCCAGCGCGTCGGCACCTTCGACTGGAACGCCTTCTACGCGGACAAGGGCGGGGGTGACTTCGTTGACGCGCTTCGCCAGGACATGCGGTCCTCGTACGAGTGGATCCTGATCGACAGTCGGACGGGGCTGAGTGACACCGCCGGAATCTGCACGGTCCAGCTGCCCGACATCGTGGTCAACTGCTTTACCCTCAGCACGCAGAGCATTGAGGGGGCCGTCGCGGTCTCCCGCTCCATCGCGGCACAGAAGGAGGGCCGTGAAATTCGACAGCTTCCCGTCCCGATGCGGGTCGAGGACGGTGAGCAGCGAAAACTGGAGCTCGGCCGCGATGTGGCGCGGGTGGCGTTCGACCCGTTCCTGCGCGGCTTTGACGAGCGTACTAAGGAGCATTACTGGGGCGACGTCGAGATCCCCTACAAGCCCTATTACGCGTACGAGGAGATCCTGGCGGTTTTCGGTGACCGGCCGCTGCAGGAGGGCACCCTGCTCGCCGCGTACGAGAGGCTCGCGTCCTATCTGACGGGCGGAGCGGTCGCCGCGCTTCCCCCACAGGACGAGTCGCGGCGCCGGCGCACTCTCGCGGTCTTCGAGCGTTCGAGGGTGTCGATCCCGACCGACATGGTCGTCAGCCACGCCTCGGCCGACCGCCCCTGGGCGGAGTGGGTCGCCGCCGAGCTGGAGACGGCCGGGTTTCAGGTGATCCTCGAACAGGTCGATCAGCCCGGGGCCGCGTGGAAGGACGGAGAGGAGGCGGATCCGATCCGCCGTACGGTGGCGATCGTGTCGGCGGCCTATCTCCGGTCGGCCGAGGCGATGGAACGGTGGCGGCGGAGCCTGACCTTCGACCCGGACGGAGCCCAGCGGCTCCTCGTCCCGGTGCGGGTCGAGGAGGTCCGCATGCCGCCGGAGGGCGCCGCACGTGATCATGCGGATCTCGTCGGTCTCGCCGAGGCGCCGGCCCGCCGTGCCCTGGTGGCCGCGGCCGGCAGGCCGTCACGCCTGGCGCTCACCGCGCGCCCGCGGCCCGCGGACACGACGGATGTCCGCTATCCCGGCTCCCCCCCGGGGATCTGGGAGGGTGTGCCCGCGCGCAACCCGATGTTCGTCGGTCGTGACGCGCTGCTGATGGACATGCGGAACCGGTTCGTGGGCGATGACAAGCCCGCGGCCCACGCCCTGGTGCTGCAGGGACTCGCCGGCGTGGGCAAGACCCAGGTCGCCGCCGAGTATGTCTTCCGTTTCGGTCCCACCTACGACCTCGTCTGCTGGATCGGCTGCGATCAGGCGGCGCTGGCACGCAGCGACATGACCCGACTCGCCCACACTCTCGGCCTGCCCGTCCGACAGGGGCGGGACCCGGTGGACAGCCTGGTCGACGCGCTGCGCAAGGGAGTGCCGTACCGCCGCTGGCTTCTCGTGTTCGACAACGCGGACACCCCGGACGAGATCCTTCCCCTGATCCCGAACGGCTTCGGGCACGTGGTGATCACTTCTCGCAACCAGCGCTGGCGGGGGCGGCAGTCCCCGGTGGAGATCGACGTGTTCAACCGGGAGGAGAGCGTCGAGCTGCTCCAGCGGAGCTCGCCCGCGCTGACGACCGAGGTCGCGACCAGGCTCGCAGAGGCCCTGGGTGACCTTCCCCTCGCGCTCGAGCACGCCGGCGCCTGGCACGCGGAGACCGGGATGCCGGCGGAGCGCTACCTGCAGCTGCTCGAGAGCAGCCCCGGCCCGCTGCTGCTCGAGGGCGAGGTCCCGACCTACCCGCGGCCGGTCGCCATGACCTGGCTGCTGTCGATGGAGCGGCTGCGTTCCCGTGCTCCCACGTCGGCGCGGCTGGCGCAGCTGTGCGCCTTCTTCGGGCCGGAACCGATCAGCCTCGACCTGTTCGCGGGCGACGGCCTGGCCGTTCTGGCGGACGTCACGGACCAGACGCTGCGGGACGACCTCACGCTGGCCGAGGCCGTACGGCAGATCAGCGAGCACGCGCTCGCGCGGGTGGACTCCAGGGATCGAAGCCTGGTGATGCACCGCCTCGTGCAGACCGCGATACGCGACGAGCTGACCCCCACCGAGCGGGCCGGCGTCCGGGCGCGGGTGTACGCGATCCTCGCGGCCGCCGACCCAGGGAACCCGGACGATCCCGAGAACTGGAAGCGCTACGCGCTGATCCGGCCGCACCTGGAACCCACCCGGGCGCCGACCGCTCGCGGCGAGGACGTCGCCCGTCTCGTCCGCAACCAGGTGCGATGTCTGTACATGCAACGGGATCACATCGGCTGCCGTGATCTCGCCGGCAGGACGCTCGTTCTGTGGCGAGAGCGCTTCGGGGACGACGACGAGCGGACCCTGGAGCTCGCCCTGGACCTGGCGGACAGCCACCGGGCGCTCGGCGACGCCGAACAGGCTCGGGTGCTCGACCTGCGCGCGCGGGAGCGGCTGATCCCCCTCCTCGGCCCGAACCATCCGCTCGCCCTGCGCGCCGCGATGGCGCTGGGCGGCGACTACCGGGGCATCGGCGACTACGAGTCCGCCTGGCTGCTTGACGAGGACACCTACGCCCGCTATCGCGAGACGGCCGGTCTCGACAACCCGGAGACGCTCAAGGCTGCGAACAACCTGGCCGTTTCCCTGCGTTTCCTGGGGGACTTCAAGCTGGCGCTCGAGATGAGCGAGGAGGTCTACGAGCGCCACCGTAGGCTTCCTGAGACCAACGACATCTCGAAGCTCGTGTACCTGGAAAGTTATGCTCGGGACCTTCGAGAGAACGGTAGGTACCCCGCCTCGCTGGCTCTTCTCGAAGGTTCACTCGAATGGTCTCGCCTAGCGCTGGGCGACGACCACCCGGACAGGCTGCGGACAATGACGAACTACGCCGTCTCGCTCCGCTGGGCCGGCCAGCCGGATCGTGCCCGGGAGATCGCGGAGGACGCCCACATGAGGTTTCGCGCCCACGCCGATTCCGGGCAGCCAGACGCGCTCGCAGTCGCCATCTGCCTGGTCGGCGTTCTCCTGCAGGTGGGTGAGACCGCTGCGGCGCGGAGGCTGGCGGACGAGACTTACCGGCGGGCCCGGTCCAGGCTGGGCGACAGGAATATCTACACGCTGGCTGCCGCCAACAGCCTGGTCATAGCCCTCCGCCGGTGCGGCGAACCGGCCGCCGCCGAGACACTGGGCCAGCAGGCGCTGGACGGCCTGCGGTCCGCGCTCTCCACCGAGCACCCGTTCACGGTCTACTGCTCGATGAACGTCGCGAACTGCCGCGTCGACGCCGGGCGGATCGTCGCCGCCCGTGAACTCGACCAGCAGGCCTGGGATCTCCTGCAGGCCAAGCTGGGAGAGGACCATCCGGCGACGCTGATAGCAGCGGTGAATCTGGCGGCGGACGAGCAGCGCGGCGGGGATCCGGAGATCGCTCAGGCCCAGCGGTTAGGCGTCCTCCGTCAGATCGGAGGAAGGCTGGGCGCCGAACATCCCGTTGTCCTGGCGCTGCGGGACGGTCAAAGAGTCGACCTGGACATCGATCCTCCTCCCTTCTGAGCGGCCTCCATCGGGCGGAGCGCCGGGGAGGTCTCGCTATCTGCGCCGAGGGCCACGGCCGCAATGTCGGCTCGCACCGAACAGGCTTACGGCTGGGCGCTGGATTGGAATCCGGCCCAGAAGGTGTCCGGGCCGTCCGCCACCTTCCGAAGCCGTTCGGTGGCGCGGGTGAGGGCTGGGATCTTGAGCCCGTCGAGAGCGTCTAGATCAAGATCGGAGAGGTCGGGCAGTGCCGACTCGATCTCGATCGGTCCGTCGCTCATGTCTCGCTCGCTTCCGTCCGTTCCGGCTCGAATCACGTGGATACCGCGCCTGGTCCGGGGGGTCCCCTGCGCCACGACGAAGCCTACGGCTGCCGGCTGGTAGCCCTCGCCAGGCCGTCCGACTTGCGCCGGGCAAGGAGAGCGCCTGCCCGCTCCAGCCAGTGGGCGGGGTGGGCCATCGCCGCACTCGTCCCACCCGCCAGATCGGCGAGCGCGAGCGCGTCGCCCCCTGCCGGCGGGTCGGCGGTGACCTGGCCGGCGACCACGGCCACGGGCAGCCCGACCCTGGCAGCCAGCACCGACACCGCGCCGACGACCTTCCCGGCCAGGGAGGTCTGGTCGAAACGTCCCTCGCCGGTGATCAGCAGGTCCGCGTCTGCGAGGGCCGCCGGCAGCCCGGCCTGGTCGGCGATGGTGGCCGCGCCGGGCACCAGCGCGGCGCGCAACGCCGCCGCGAGCCCGTAGGCGGTGCCGCCGGCCGCGCCGGCGCCGGGCAGCACGGTGAGGCCCGCCGGCGCGCCCGCGTGCTCCATGCGTTCGGCCAGGCGGGCCAGGCCCGCGTCGAGGCGGGCGATCTCCGCGCCCCCGGCGCCCTTCTGCGGTCCGAACACGGCCGCGGCTCCGGTCGGGCCCAGCAGGGGGGCGTCGACGTCCACCAGACAGCGCACACCGTCCGGAGGGAGGGTACGCAGGCCGGTCAGGTCGACGGTGGCCAGCGAGAGGAGGTTCCCGCCGCCGGGGGGCAACGGCCGGCCGGTGGTGTCGAGGAAGCGGGCGCCGAGGGCGGTCAGCAGTCCGGTCCCGCCGTCGGTGGAGGCGGAGCCACCGAGCGCCACGAGGATCCGGCGGCTGCCCGCGTCGAGGGCGGCGGCGATGGTCTCGCCGAGCCCGACGGTGTGGGCACCCAGCGGATCCGGTGCGGCCATCAGGGGAAGCCCGCTTGCCTGGGCAAGCTCGACCAGGGCCGTCCCGTCGGGCAGGGCGAGCCACGAGGCGGTGACTCGCCGGCCGTCCGGTCCGGTGACGTCCACGTTGTTCCTGACGGCCTGCGGGGCGGCCGCGGCGAAGACGTCGAGTGTGCCTTCGCCGCCGTCGGCGATCGGGACGGTGAGCACGACGTCGTCCGGACGGGCCGCGCGCCAGCCGCGCGCCAGCGCCGCCGCGGCCTCGGTCGCCGAGACCGAACCCTTGAAGGAATCGGGGGCGATGACGATTCGCAGCGGACCACCGGAGTCCGCAGAGTCGGACACTGGCGCTTCCGCCGGGCCGGACGCCGGAGCCGCAGCGACAACGGCGGCCACCGGGTCCACGGCCGCGGCCGTGGACTCAGCCTCGGCCAAGGCGGTGCGCGGAGGGTCGGCCGCGCCGGATGGAGAGATCATGGGACTCCGGGAGAGGTTCGCACCAGTGTTCGCCCTGCCGCGGGCGGTCCGTTCCGGCCGCCCTGGTGGCGGGACATACTGCCAGGCGGTGAGCGCGGGGGACGACCGCCGCCAGCCGAGTCGGTCCGCGGACAGGGAGACGATGATGACGCAGGCGAGCACGGCCAACACGGAGAACCGGCGGCATGTGTTCTACTCCTGGGCAGCGCAGGAGACGATGCACCCACTCGTGGTCGCGGGGGCCGAGGGGAGCTGGTTCTGGGACGAGGGCGGCAAGCGGTACCTCGACTTCTCCTCTCAGCTGGTGAACGCCAACATCGGTCACCAGCATCCGGCGGTGGTCGAGGCGGTCGTGGCGCAGGCCCGGGAGCTGACCACGGTCGGGCCACAGCACTCCCACGCGGTGCGCTCGGAGGCGGCGCGGCTGATCGCCGAGCGCGCTCCCGGCGATCTGGACCAGGTGTTCTTCACCACCGGTGGAGCGGAGGCCACGGAGAACGCCGTGCGGCTGGCCCGGCTCGCCACCGGGCGGAACAAGATCCTCGCCGCCTACCGGTCGTACCACGGTTCGACCGGCGGCTCGATCACGCTGACCGGGGAGCCCCGGCGTTGGGCGAGCGAACCGGGCATCCCGGGTGTGGTGCACTTCTTCGGCCCCTATCCGTACCGGTCGTCGTTCCACGCCGCCGACGCGGCGCAGGAGGGGGAACGGGCGCTCGCGCATCTCGCCGAGGTGATCGAGCTGGAGGGGCCGTCGTCGATCGCCGCGGTGATCCTCGAGCCGGTCGTCGGGACGAACGGGATCCTGGTGCCGCCGGACGGGTATCTCGCCGGCGTCCGGGAGCTGTGTGACGCGCACGGGATTCTGCTGATCGCCGACGAGGTTATGTCGGGTTTCGGGCGGTGCGGGGAATGGTTCGCGATCGACCACTGGAATGTGGTGCCTGATCTGATCTGCTTCGCGAAGGGCGTCAACTCGGGTTATGTGCCGCTCGGCGGGGTGATTATCTCCCAGCGGATCGCGGACCTGTTCGCGCGGCGGCCGTATCCCGGCGGGCTGACCTATTCGGGGCATCTGCTCGCGTGCGCGGCGGCGGTGGCGTCCATAAAATCCTTTGAATCCGAGGATGTTCTCGGTCGGGCCCGCGCGCTTGGGTCCGAGGTCATCGGGCCGCAGCTGGCGAAAATCGCCGAGCGGCATCCCAGCGTGGGTGAGGTGCGCGGGCTCGGGGTGTTCTGGGCGGTCGAGCTCGTCCGTGACCGGGTTACCCGGGAACCGTTGGTTCCGTTCAACGCGACGGGTGCCGCGGCCGCGCCGATGGCGGCTGTGACGGCGGCCTGCCGGGAACGCGGCCTGTGGCCGTTCATCCATTTCAACCGGGTGCATGTGGTGCCGCCGTGCACCACCGGTCCCGAGGACGTCTCGCTCGGTCTGTCGATCCTGGACGAGGCCCTGACCGTCGCGGACGGTTACTACACCGGGTGCCCGGTGACCGGTGCCCGGTGACCGGGGCATCGGTCGGCCGAGGACGGAGGCGGAGCCGGCCGGGCTCTGAACGGCGGATGCCCGGCCTGGTCCGCCTCTGTCGGAGGGCGAACCAGACCGGGCACCGGCTGGGAATCAGGACCACCGAGCCGACTCGGAACCAGCGAGTCGGCTCGACCGCCTAGTGGGCGCGCTCGGGCTCGGTGGCGTCCCGGCCGTCGGCGGGGCCGTGCGGCTGCGCGGGAACGGTGTCACCGACCGCGTCCGCGGGCAGCGGCGTGTGGCGGATCTCCTCGATGTCCTCCGCGGATTCGACGGAGACCCGTGGCAGGACCCGGTCGAGGCCCTTCGGCAGCCACCAGTTCGCACGGCCGAACAGGTGCATGAGGGCCGGCACCAGAACCGTGCGGATGACGAACGCGTCCAGCAGGATGGCGAGCGCCAGGCCGAGGCCGAACAGTTTGATGACCCGGTCGTCGCCGAGGATGAACGAGGCGAACACCAGGGTCATGATTGCGCCTGCGGCGGAAATGACGCGGCCCGTCTCGGCCTGGCCCAGGGAGACCGCGATGCGGTTGTCCCGCCGGGCCGTCCACTCCTCGTGCATGCGGCTGACCAGGAACACCTCGTAGTCCATGGAAAGCCCGAACAGGATCGCGAAGAGCATGACCGGAAGGAACGACTCGATCGGCCCGGGGCTGATGCCGAGCAGGTCCGACAGCCAGCCCCACTGGAACACGGCCACCACGGCGCCGAAGGCCGCGCCCACCGCCAGCAGGTTCATCAGCGAGGCCGTCAGCGGAATGAGCAGGCTGCGGAAGACCACGACCAGCAGCAGGAACGCGAGGACCACGACGATCCCGATGAACAGTGGCAGCTTGCTCGACAGCACTCCGGAGAAGTCCTCGAAGACCGCGGTGATGCCGCCGACGTAGACCGGCGAGGCGGCGCCCCCGGTGGCCGCCGGGATGACGTCGTCGCGCAACCGGTCGAGCAGGGTGGCGGTCTCGGCCGCCTGCGGGCTCGTCGTCGGGTAGAGCGTGGCGATCGCGGCGTGGCCGTTCGGGCTCTGGCGCGGCGGGGTCACCGAGGCGACACCCTCCGCCTTGCGGGCCGCCTCGACAGCCTGGTTCATGGTCTGCAGGTCAGCCGGCGAGTTGATCTCGGTGACCAGCATGAACGGCCCGTTGAAGCCGGGGCCGAAGCCGTCGGCGAGCAGGTCGTAGCCGCGCTTGCTGGTCTTGGTGTCGGCGCCGTTCCCGAGGTCGGACGAGCCGAGCCGCAGGGACAGGAACGGGATCGCGATCAGGACGATCACACCGGCGCTGAGCACCGCGAGCACCGCCGGGCGGCGCTCCACACCCTTGGCCCACCGCCACCAGAACCCTGAGGGCTGCTCCGGCTCGGGGCCGTGCTCGGCCATCCGGCGCCGCTGCCGGCGGCTGAGCACCTTCGACCCGTAGAAGCCGAGCAGGGCGGGCAGCAGGGTGACCGAGGCGAGCATCGTCATCGCGACGGTCAGGGCCGCGGCGAGGGCGACCCCGTAGAGGAAGGTCACCCCCAGTGCGAACAGGCCCAGCAGCGCGATGCAGACCGTCATACCGGCGAAGATCACGGCGCGGCCGGAGGTGTTGACCGCGGTGACCGCGGACTCCTCCGGCGTGCGGCCGGCGCGCAGGCCGATGCGGTGGCGGTTCACGATGAACAGCGCGTAGTCGATGCCGACGCCGAGGCCGATCAACGTCGCGAGCATGGTGCTGAACTCGGCGACGGTCGTCAGGTGCGAGACCTGGACGATGAGGGCCATGCCGACGCCGAGCGCCATGATGGCGGTGATCAGGGGCAGGGTCACCGCGAGCAGGGAGCCGAAGGCGAGGAAGAGGATGACCGCGGCGGCGACAACGCCGATGAGCTCGCTCGCGCTCTGCTGCGGCTGCTCGACGATCGCGACGACCTGCCCGGTGAGCTCGACCTGCAGCGCGCCGGAGTCATAGGAGCGGGCCGTGTCGACCAGGCGCTCGATGTCGTCGAGGGGCAGCTCGTTGCCGGGCAGGTCGAGCGCGACGGTCGCGAAGGCGGTGGTGCCGTCGGGGTTGGTCTGGCCCTCGCCGTCGGCGGTGAACGGGCTGACCACCTCGGCGACGTGGGGCAGGTCGGCGATCTTCGCCAACATCTCCGTCGCCCGGGGCTCGACCGCGGGATCGCTCAGCGCACCGGTGCGGGCGTGCAGCACGATGGACGCGCTGTCGCCGGACTGCGCCGGGAAGTCGCGTTCGAGGATGTCGATGGCCTTCTGGGAGTCGGTCCCAGGCAGGGAGAAGGCGTCCTTGTAGTCGCTGCCCGTCACCCGGCCGAGCGCCGTCAGCCCCACGAGGGCGGCGATCCACAGGAACAGGACGAGCCGGCGGTGCTGGAAGCACCAGCGCGCGAGCGTTGCCACGATTTCCCCTCGGAGATGCTGGTTGTGCCGGTCTGTGGCTGGTCTGCCACTCGGCCTACTGATCGGCGGCGGCGTTCGTCGTGGACCTGATCGGGGGGATCTGGCCGCCCGCCAACTTACCGATCGTTCAGTAGGTAGGAGTCAGAGTAACATTCGCGGCTGACTCGTCCTCTGGGGGTGCAGAGCTGGTGGTCGCTGGGCACGTGCGTCCGCAGGGGGTGGACACTCGAGCGCGGATCCTGTCGGCCGCTGTGGAGCTCTTCGCGGAACGAGGGTATGCGGGCACCTCGGTCCGCGACATCTCTGAGCGACTCGGAGTGACGAAGGCCGCGCTTTACTACCACTTCTCGTCCAAGGAAACGATCCTTGACGCGCTGATCTCCCCGTTCGTCTCCAGGTTGGAGCAACTGGTCGAGCTCGCCCGCCAGGATCCGGCACCGCCGCCGCGGGCGATCCTCGAGGGCATGGTCGCCCTGCTGGTGGAGACCGGGGGAGTGCTCTGCGCCTTCGCGAACGATCCGTCGGTGCTGCACCGGCGAATCGGAAAGGACGACATCACCTCCCAGCAGGAGGTGATCGTCCGGGCGATCGCCGGGCCGGATCCCACCCCGGCTCGGATGCTGCGGGCCCGCTGCGCGCTCGGGTGCATCCAGAGCGGTGTCCTCGGCACCGCCGTCGAGCGGGTCCGGGGCGCCGCGGGCGGGCCCGAGGCCGCCGGTGCCGGGCGTGCCACCAGCGTCACCACCACCGGCGTGGGGATCGCGCGTGGCATCCGGGCCCTGAGCAGCTTTACTGGATGCGGCGGCGCGGCTGTTCCGGACGGCGCGGCGGACCCGGCATCGCAGCCGGGCACTCCCGCGGCGGACGGCATCCAGACAGTCGGCGACGCCCGCTCGGTGCGCACCGCGACTGACACCCGTGCACGAGACAGGGGTGTCCGCGCTCCGGGCGGCGTCGGTGCGCTGTCCCCACTCGCGCCGCTGCTGCCGACAGAACTTCAGCGTGTGATCGTGGAGGCTGCTCTTGCCGCGCTCGGATCCGAGCAGCCCGTGGACCCGCCCGCGCGGTGACGGGAGGCGGGACGACGTGCCCTCCGGGCGCGTCGTCCCCCCGCGTCACAACCCCGGCGGGCCGTCGGCCGGCGGAAGATCGGCCGGCGGGACGTCGGCTGGCCGGATGTCGGCCGGACGACAGGCGGCCGGCGTGCTGGTGGTGGTCGCCCTGGCGGCCTCCGTGGCGGTGTGCGCCGGGCTCACGGGTGCCGGGAGCGTGCCGGTGCCCGAGCCCCCCGGGGTGGCTGCCCGGAACGCGGCGGGCGCGGGAGCACCGGAGGCGGTCACCGAGACCGTCACCGTGCGGGTTCGCGACCGGACGGTCACGGCAGAAGTCGCCGACAGTGACGACGAGCGGCGCCGTGGCCTGATGTATCGAACCTGGCTTCCGCCCGACCACGGCATGATCTTTGATTTTGGCGGTGAGACGACGTCCGGCTTCTACATGTTCCGGACGTTGCTGCCTCTTTCGATCATGTTTGTCCGAGACGGTAGGGTTGTCAGCGTGCGGGAGATGACGCCGTGTTCGGGCGACGATCCGTCGGCCTGCCCGGTCTACTACCCGGGCGGGGCATACACACACGCAGTGGAGGCACCGGCACACACCTTCGCCGGAGTCGCCATCGGTGATCCGGTGGCGATCGGTTCGGACTGACGGCAGGGTGTAGCCGATGGTCGGCAGATGTGGTGGCTCCCGCGGGCGTGAGCTACGTCTCGATGTCCGGTAGATGTCAATGCTGTGTCATTCCACGCCGAAAACCAGGGTGGAATTGACTGGTGGCTTCGGTGAGGTGAATCCGCATCTGGTCTGCCGCTGGTCTCAGGAATGTGTGGTAAGGGAGCAAGGTCCGATGTCGTCCATCTGACGATGGACGACCCGGCCTCGGGACGATGAAATGGTGGAGCCGCTCGAAGCGAGCCGGCGGTGGGCGGGAGCGCAGGTCTGATCCCGTCACACGTGGAACGCCGATGGTGGAGGGCGACATAAACGGAAGCAGTAGGTGACGTGAAACCTGTGCCGGAACGGGACCACGGGGGGGACCGTGTGACCCGAGGTGGTGGGCCGTGAACACCCGGCCCCGCGCAGCTGCCCGCGAGGGGGGCCTGACCGTCGTGTCCAGCGGTGCGCGATCCGCCTCGCCGGGGGGATGGCCGCCACGGACAGCCGTGGTGACCGGAGCCAGCTCCGGCATCGGCCGGGAGGCGGCGCTCCTGCTCGCCGACCAGAACTGCCGATCGCTCCTGGTCGGGCGGAACGGCCCGGCCCTGGACGAGGTGGCGGCCGCTACGCAGGGCCATCGGATCGCCGTGGACCTCGCACGTCCCGGCTCCGAGGTCACGGTGGCCTCCCGCGCCGCGGAGCTGCTCGGCGACGTGGACCTGGTGATCTGCTCGGCGGGCCTGGGGGCCGCGGGGCCGTTCGACGTGATGCCCCCGTCCGCCATCAATGATCTCGTCGCCGTGAACATCCTGGCCCCGATGATGCTGGTCCGGGCGATGCTGCCGGCGATGCTCGACCGCGGGGAGGGGCGAATCCTCCTGGTCGGCAGTGTCGCCGGTGCGCTCGGCGTGCGGGGTGAGGTCGTGTACTCGGCGACGAAGGCGGCGATGATCGGCTTCGCTGATGCGCTTCGCTCCGAAGTATCCGGACGTGGCATCAGCGTGACGTTGTGTTTACCGGGAGTGGTCGACACCCCCTTCTTCCACCGGCGTGGCGCACCGTATGTGCGCCGGTGGCCGCGTCCCATCCCGGCCGGTCTGGTGGCGCAGCGCATGATCGCTGCCGCCGGTCGGGGAGACGCCGAAGTATGGGTGCCACGGTGGTTGTCCGCGGCCGCGCGCGTGCACGGCGCGGCTCCTTCTCTGTACCGCCGCCTGGCCGGTGTCTTCGGATGAGCCCGAGGCCGGCCCGGGAGGTGAGTGAGCAGGTCGACTACTGAGTCGCCGCCGGTGGCACCCCCACCGGCGGCGAGGCGGCAGCCGCGGCGCGGCCCGTCGCCGCCGTCTCACCGGCGGTGGGGGCGGGTCCGCCCGCGGACCGGGAGGTGTGCCCGTTGCCCCGGGCACCCGACTCCGGGAATGCCGCCCGCCGCGCCCCTGACCATGGCGTGCTCTGCCCGGGTGGACCACCGCTCGGGTTCGCGCTCCGCCTGACCGACACGCTGACCAGGTCGCCGTCGAACACAACCTGGGAGGTCCCCGGAGGTGCCTGTCGAGTGGCTCGTCGCGTCGTCACCTGATCGAGTGGGTGCGTCGGCGGCGGGGAGCCGGCGGCGGGATCCGGAGCGGAGCCGGGATGGGCCACCGAACCGGGTGACCCGGTCACGCTACCGAGACCGGACTCCGTCACAACGACCGGGCTCCGCCATCGGGACCGGGCCTTCTCCGGCCCTCGCGGCGGCAACCCGGCCGGTGCCCATCCGGCCGGTGCCCGCCCGGTCACCGGAGGCGGCTGGCGGCGACACGGCGCGTACCGGCGGCAGCACGCGCCATGACCGGCACGTGCCACCACCGCACGGACGACGCACACGACGCACACCGCACCGCGCACCCGGAGCGCAGACCGCCACGTTAAGGAGAGGCGTATGACCGCAATCGACGCCCGAACCGGCCCACCGCGACCGTCTGCCCACCCCGGCACGACCGACCTCACCACGCCCACCGAGCAGGTGTTGCTGGCCGCGCCCGCCGAGAACTTCCCGGTCGCCTCACGGCTGCTGCCCGCCGCGACCCGGGATCACCTCAACGCGCTGTACGTCTTCGGACGTCTCGTTGACGACATCGGTGACGAGGCCCCCGGCGACCGTCTGGCGCTGCTCGACGAGCTTGCCGCCGACCTTGAGCTGATCTGGTCGGGCGGCGAGCCGAAGCTGCCCGTCCACCGTCGGCTCGCGCACACCGTGCGGGCCTGCGACCTGCCGGCCGAGCCGTTCCGGCGGCTCGTGCAGGCCAACCGGCAGGACCAGATCGTCACCAGGTACGACACCTACGAGGACCTCGTGCAGTACTGCACCCTCTCGGCGGATCCGATCGGCCGCATGGTGCTCGGGGTGTTCGGTCTGGCGACTCCGGCGCGGATCGCGCTGTCCGACCGCATCTGCACCGCGCTGCAGCTCGCGGAGCACTTCCAGGACGTCGCCGAGGACCTCGCGGCCGGCCGGATCTACGTGCCGCTGGAGGACCTGGAGGCGTTCGGGGTGACCGAGGCCGACCTGGCCGCGCCGGTCGCCTCGCCCGCGGTGCGGCACCTGATGGCCTTCGAAGTGGCCCGGGCCCGGACCTTGCTGGACCAGGGGGCACCGCTGGTGAACCTGGTCGGTGGCCGGCTGCGACTGGCGATGGCCGGATTCGTGGGGGGCGGCCGGGCCGCGCTCGACGCGATCCGCCGCGCCGACTACGACATGCTCGGCGGCGCGCCCAAGGCCCCCAAGCCCCGGATGGCGGCCTTCGCCGCGGCCGCGTGGGCCCGGTCGCTGGTGCCCGGGCAGGCCGCGGCCGCCCGTGCCGCCGGCACCGCCGTCACCGCTTCAAGCACCACCGCTCCCAGCACCACTGCTCCCAGCACCACCGCTCCCGGTGCCGCCGCTGCTGGCGGCACCGGTTCCAGCGGCCCTGTTCCCAGCGGCACCATTCCCACCACCACCCCCGGCGGGGGCGCCGCGGTGGCGAGTGCCGTCCCGGCTCCGGCGCCCGCCGGATCCGACGTCGACGTCCCGGAGGGTGCCAGATGAGCGCGGGTGTCCCGGGCAGCTCCACCGTCGCCGAGGCCTACGCCTCCTGCGAGGCGTTGACGCGGGAGGCCGCGCGGAACTTCAGCTACGGCATCCGCCTGCTGCCGGCCGAGAAGCGGGGCGCGCTGTCCGCGGTGTACGCCCTGGCGCGTCGCCTCGACGACATCGGCGACGGCGACCTGCCGGATGAGGAGAAGCTCGCCGGCCTGGAGAAGGTCCGCGCCGACGTCCGCGCGCTGGACATCAACAGCTCCGACCCGGTGATGGTGGCGCTCGCGGACACCGCCCGCCGCTTCCCCGTCCCGATGGAAGCCTTCATCGAGCTCGCCGACGGGGTCGAGAGCGACGTTCACGGGGTCCCCTACGAGACGTTCGACGACATGGTCGGGTACTGCCGGCTGGTGGCGGGCACCATCGGCCGGCTCTCGCTGGGCATCTTCGGCGTGGACGGGTCGGCCGGCGACGCCCGCTCGGCCGAGATCGCCGACGCGCTCGGCGTGGCGCTCCAGCAGACCAACATCCTGCGCGACGTCCGCGAAGATCTCCTCAACGGCCGCATCTACCTGCCCTCGACGGAGTTGGAGAAGGCCGGCGTCACCCTGGTGGTGAGCCCGGCCGGGCGCCTCGGTGGGCCGGAGGACGCACTGGTGGACTACCTGCGCGACTGCGCCGCGCGCGCCGACGAGTGGTACACGCGGGGCCTGGCGCTGCTCGGCCTGCTCGACCGGCGCAGCGCCGCCTGCTGCGGTGCCATGGCCGGGATCTACCTGCGCCTGAACCGGCGCATCCGGCAGGACCCCACCGCGGTCCTGGAACGCCGGCTGTCACTGCCGGGCTGGGAGAAGGCGGTCGTGGCCGCCCGCAGCCTCGCCGGCAGATCGGAGGCGAGAGCGGCATGAGCGCCGGGGGGGACACACGGCCGGGTCACCGGCCGGGAGATCGGGCCGGGACCGGTGCGGCGGCGCGGGGACGGCGGGTGGTCGTCATCGGCGGCGGCCTCGCCGGTATCGCCGCCGCGCTGGTCGCGGCGGACGAGGGCGCCGAGGCGGTGCTGCTGGAGGCCCGGCCGCGTCTGGGCGGGGCGACGACCTCGTTCCAGCGCAAGTTCCAGGACGGCACGCTGTGGATCGACACCGGTCAGCACGTGTTCATGCGGTGCTGCACCGCCTACCGCGGGCTGCTGGCCCGGCTGGGGGTGACGCAGCTCACCACGCTGCAGCCGCGGCTGGACGTCGAGGTGCTGATCGCCGGCTCGCTGACCCGGACCAGGCTGCGCCGGACCAGGGTGCCGTTGCCGGCTCCGCTGCACCTCGCCCCGGCCCTGCTGGGGTATCGGGCGATCCCGCCCGCCGACCGGATCCGCGCGGCGCTGGCGGCCTTCCGTATCGGCCGCCTCGACCAGCGCGACCCCTCGGTGGACGGCGACTCCTTCGGCGGCTGGCTCGGCCGGCACGGCCAGAGCGCCGCGGCCACCGAGGCCCTCTGGGAGCTGCTGACCGTCGCGACCCTCAACGCGCCGGCGTCCGAGGCTTCACTCGGCCTGGCCGCCAAGGTGGTCCGCACCGGCCTGCTCGACGGGGCCGATGCGGGTGACCTGGGCTGGCCCGAGGCCCCGTTGCAGCAACTGCACGGCGACGCGGCGGTGCGGGCACTGGAGACGGTGGGCGGCACGGTCCGCACGGCGACCAAGGCCCGGGCCATCACCCGGTCGGCAGCCGGCTGGGAGGTCACTCTGGACGGCGGCGAGGTCCTGGTCGCGGACGGGGTGGTGCTGGCGGTTCCGCCGCCGGCCGCCGCCGGCCTGCTGCCCGAGGGCTCCGGCGTCGACCCGGCGAAGCTGCGCGAGCTCGGCGTCTCGCCCATCATCAACGTACACATGATCTTCGATCGGCCGGTGCTCGACGGTCCGATGCTCGCGGTCGTCGGCTCGCCCATCCAGTGGATCTTCGACCGGACGGTCTCCTCCGGCCTGGCCGAGGTGGGCCCGCCCGGGGCGCAGTACCTTGCGCTGTCGCAGTCGGCGGCGGAGGAATGGGTCGACCAGCCCGCGAACGACCTGCGAAAGCTGTTCGTCGAGGAGATGCGTCGGTTGTTCCCGGCCGCCCGGGCCGCCGAGCTGCTCGAGGTGTTCGTGACCAGGGAGCGCACCGCGACCTTCCGGCAGGCGCCCGGTTCGCTCGGGTTGCGCCCGGGTCAGGCGACCAGCCTGCCCGGGTTCGCGCTGGCCGGCACGTGGACGGACACCGGGTGGCCGGCGACCATGGAAGGCGCTGTGCGTAGCGGGATCGCTGCGGCCCGTGAGACGCTCGCCGGCATGGGGGTAGCTGGAAGCGCACTGTCTGTGGTCGGTCACGGTCCGCCCGGGCAACGCGGCGAGTCGCGCGGCGAGGCACCGACCCGTTCTGGGGACATCGAAGGTCTCACCCCGGCCTCCGCCGTCGCGACGGAGGCAGGCACCGTGGACGTGCGGACGGTCAGCGCCGCGGCGACAGCGGCTGAACCGGCGGCGCCACACACAGCGACGCCACACACAGCGACGGCCCAGACAGAGACGTCTAAGTCCACGGGGGGATTCCCGGTATGACCACAACGGTTCCGGAAGCGATCGAGCGCGGGCGCGCCCTGGCGGTGCCCGCGCTGCGCGCCACGGTGGACCGGCTCCACCCCCGGCTGCGCCACGTCGTCGCCTACCACCGCGGCTGGGTGGACGCGGCCGGTGAGCCGGTGCCCGGCAACGGCGGCAAGCTCGTCCGGCCCGCGCTCGCCCTGCTCTCCGCCGAGGCGGCCGGCGCCCCGGCCGAGGTCGGCCTGCCGGCCGCGGTCGCGGTCGAGCTGGTGCACGACTTCTCGCTGCTGCACGACGACCTGATGGACGGCGACCGCGAGCGCCGCCACCGGGCCACCGCCTGGACGGTCTTCGGCGCCGACGGAGCCATCCTCGCCGGCGACGCGCTGCTCGGCCTCGCCACCCAGGTCCTGCTCGAGGTCGAGGGAGAGCCCGGCCGCCGCGCCGCGGTGATCCTCGGCGCCGGCGTCCAGGACCTGGTCCGCGGGCAGGCCGAGGACCTCCTCTTCGAGAGCCGCTCGGACGTCTCGGTGGCCGAGACGCTGCACATGGAGGACGGCAAGACCGGTGCCCTGCTGGCCTGCTCGGCCTCCCTCGGCGCGGTCCTCGCCGGCGCGCCCGACGAGGTGGTCGACGGCCTCGCCGAGTACGGCTCGCGGCTGGGCACCGCCTTCCAGCTCATCGACGACCTGCTCGGCATCTGGGGCGACCCGGCGGTGACCGGCAAGCCGGTGCTCAACGACCTGCGCTCGCGGAAGAAGTCGGTGCCGGTGGTCGTCGCGCTCGAGGCGGGCGGAGACGACGCCGACGAGCTGCGGGCCTTCCTCACCGAGGAGGGTGAGGCCTCCGAGGACGACCTGCACCGCATCGCGGCCCTGGTCGAGCGGGCCGGTGGCCGCGACTGGACCACGGCCGAGGCGGACCGCCAGCTCAAGGCGTGTGAGAACGCGCTGCGTTCGATCTCGATCCCGGCGTCGGCCGAGGCGGAGCTGCTGGCGATGGCGCGGTTCGTGACCGAACGAGATCGCTGAGGGGGAGCGAGGTGGCAGTACCCGCCCGCCGGTCGCCCGGCGGTCATCCGCACGACCAGTACATATACGACGAGGGGAGTCGTCGATGAGCCTGACCTCGGACCAGTCCTCGGCTGCCCCGACGGCCGCGGCGCAGAGCCCGAAGATCCCGAACCCGTCGGTGGCACGGCCGTCGGTGGACGCCGGGTCCTTCGAGACCGCCGGCGCAGTGCGAACCGACTCGCTGTCGATCGACTCGGTGTCGACCGGCACGGTGTCGACCGGCACGCCGGTCGACCCGGTGGTGGGCGCGATGCGCCGTGGCCGCGACCATCTGCTCTCCCTGCAGGCTGAGGAGGGCTGGTGGAAGGGCGAGCTGGAGACCAACGTCACCATGGACGCCGAGGACCTCATGCTTCGGCAGTTCCTCGGCATCCTGACCCCGTCGACGGCCACTGAGACCGGACGCTGGATCCGTTCCCAACAGCTCTCCGACGGCGGCTGGGCCACCTTCTACGGCGGCCCGTCCGACCTTTCGACCACCATCGAGGCCTACGTCGCGCTGCGGCTCGCCGGGGACGACCCGGACGCCCCGCACATGCGCTCCGCCGCCGAGTGGGTGCGCTCCGCGGGCGGCATCGCCGCGTCCCGGGTGTTCACCCGGATCTGGCTGGCGCTGTTCGGCGAGTGGTCCTGGGACGACGTCCCGGTGCTGCCGGCGGAGATGACCTTCCTTCCGCCGTGGTTCCCGCTGAACATCTACGACTTCGCCTGCTGGGCTCGCCAGACCGTGGTGGCGCTGACGATCGTCGGTTCGCTGCGGCCGGTGCGTTCGTTCGGGTTCACCCTGGACGAGCTGCGAGTCCCGGCGCCCAAGGCGGCCAGGGCGCCGCTGCGGAGCTGGGCCGGTGCGTTCGAGCGGCTCGACTCCGTGCTGCACCGCTACGAGAAGCGGCCCTTCCAGCCGCTGCGCCGGCTCGCGCTGCGCCGCGCCGCCGAATGGGTGATCGCCCGCCAGGAGGCGGACGGCTGCTGGGGTGGCATCCAGCCGCCGATGGTCTACTCGATCATGGCCCTGCACCTCATGGGCTACCCCCTGAACCACCCGGTGATCTCGATGGCGTTCCGCGCCCTCGACCGGTTCACGATCCGTGAGGAGACACCGGAGGGCACGGTGCGCCGTATCGAGGCGTGCCAGTCGCCGGTCTGGGACACGGCGCTGGCCGTCGTCGCGCTCGCGGACGCCGGTCTGGGCGGTGACCACCCGGCTATGGTCCGGGCCGGTCGCTGGCTCGCCGACGAGGAGGTGCGCGTCGCCGGTGACTGGGCGGTGCGCCGTCCCACCCTCGCGCCGGGCGGCTGGGCGTTCGAGTTCGACAACGACTTCTACCCGGACGTCGACGACACCGCCGAGGTGGTCATCGCCATCCGCCGCCTGCTCGGCGACGGTCACGGCCCGGTGGACCACTCCGACGGCTCCGGCCCCGGCTCGGCCGCGGCCACCGCGGCCTCCGCCGCGGCGGAGGCCGCGGTGGCCGCGGCCGGCACGATCGCCGCCGCGGACCCGGAGCTCGCCGCCCGGCTGCGCGCCGCCGCGGAGCGGGGCGTCGACTGGTCGGTGGGCATGCGCTCGTCGAACGGTGCCTGGGCGGCGTTCGACGCCGACAACGTGCGCACCCTGGTCACGAAGATCCCGTTCTGCGACTTCGGTGAGGTGGTCGACCCACCGTCGGCGGACGTCACCGCGCACATGGTCGAGATGCTCGCCCTGCTGGGTCGCTCCGACCACCCGATCACCCAGCGCGGGGTCCGCTGGCTGCTGGACAACCAGGAGGCCGGCGGGTCGTGGTTCGGCCGCTGGGGCGTGAACCACGTCTACGGCACCGGCGCGGTCGTGCCCGCGCTGATCTCCGCGGGTGTCAGCGCGGAGCACCCGGCGATCGTCTCCTCGATGCACTGGCTCGTCGAGCACCAGACGCCGGAGGGCGGCTGGGGCGAGGACCTGCGCTCCTACCGCGACGACGAGTGGATCGGGCGCGGCGAGCCGACGGCCTCGCAGACCGCCTGGGCGCTGCTGGCGCTGCTGGCCGCCGAACCGGCGTCCGGGACCGCCGAGTGGGAGGCGGTCGAACGCGGCGTGCGCTGGCTCTGCGACACCCAGCGCCCCGACGGCACCTGGGACGAGCCGCAGTTCACCGGCACGGGCTTCCCCTGGGACTTCTCCATCAACTATCACCTGTACCGGCTGGTCTTTCCCGTGACGGCACTCGGTCGGTACGTGACCCTCACCGGCAGGTCGACGTCATGAGCATCCCGGCAGCAGACAACGGGGGCGACGCCGACCACGGCGGTTCGCCCACCGTTACCCCGCGCGACGCCACGGCGCCGAGCCTCGGATCGCCGGGCTTCGGCCCGGCCGCCGTGCGGCCCGCGTCGCCCGTCGCGCCCGCGTCGCCGGTCGTGCCTGTGGTACCGGCGGCACCGGTGGTGCCCGCGGGTGCCGCGGTGCCCGCGGCCGCGGTGCCGAGGGCGGCCATCCCCGAGCAGGCCGGCGCGGTGCCGCCGGCCGGCGGGCCGTCGCGGGCCGGTTCGGCGCTGCCGTCGGTCGGGTCGCGGCGGGGGGCGGCTTCGGCCGCGAGCCCGCTGGTGACCCGGGCGGTGCCCGCGGCGGTGAGCCCGGCCCCGAACGGGGCCGCGGCCGCGGCCCGGGTACGCACGGTGAGCGCGAAGGGGTCGCCGGTCCAGCCGGCACCCCGCACCCCGCGTCTCGTCGTCGCCGCCCCGCTGCGTCTCGAGGGATTCGCGATCGGCCGGGCCGACCTGCCGCCCGGCACCGTGATCGTGCGGACCGGGATGGGCCCGGACAAGGCGCATCGCGCGAACCGCGTGGTCCGCGATGCCCGGCCGGACGCGGTGGCCGTCGTCGGTCTCGCCGGTGGGCTCACCGTCGAGACGAAGCCCGGCGACGTGGTCGTCGCGAGCGAGGTGCGCCTCGCCGACGGCACAGTGACGGGGACCTGCCCGACCGCCCCGCTGCTGGCCGGCGAACTGCGCCGTGCCGGCCTCCGGGTGCACGTCGGACCGGTCGTGTCGGTAGCCCAGGTGGCGGTCGGATCGGCCCGCGCCGAGCTGGCCGCGACCGGTGCCATCGCCGTGGACATGGAGTCCGCCGCCCTCGCCCCCGGTGCTGGCACCCGCCCGTTCGCGGTGATCCGGGTGATCGTGGACACCCCCGACCAGCCGCTGGGCCGGATTGACCTGGTCCGGCGCGGGGTGGCCGGGCTGCGCACGATCAACCAGCTCGGCCCGGCGATCCGCGCGTGGGTGGAGGCGGTCAGCAGCCGTCGGCTGCTCCTCGCCGAGCCGCGCGCCTTCTGCGCCGGGGTCGAGCGCGCCATCGAGGTGGTCGAACGGGCGCTGGAGATCCACGGCGCACCGGTCTACGTCCGCAAGCAGATCGTGCACAACACCCACGTCGTGGCCGACCTGGCCAGCCGCGGCGCGGTCTTCGTCGAGGAGTTGGACGAGGTCCCGCCCGGCGCGACCGTGGTCTTCTCCGCGCACGGGGTCGCCCCCGCGATCTGGGACGAGGCGGGCGAGCGCGACCTGGCGGTCATCGACGCCACCTGCCCGCTGGTGGAGAAGGTGCATGCCGAGGCGCGGCGGTTCACCGCGCGCGGCGACACCGTCCTGCTCATCGGGCACTCCGGCCACGAGGAGGTGGACGGGACGCTCGGCGAGGCACCGGGGCGGATCCAACTGGTCGAGTCCGCCGCCGCGGTCGAGGACCTCGAGGTCGCCGACCCGGAGCGGGTCACCTACCTCATGCAGACCACGCTCGCCGTGGACGAGGCCGAGGAGGTCGTCGACGCGCTGCGCGACCGCTTCCCGGCCGTCGTCGGCCCCGGCTCGGCCGACATCTGCTACGCGACGTCCAACCGGCAGAACGCGGTTCGCCGGGTGGCCGCCGAGGCGGAGCTCGTCCTGGTCGTCGGGTCGGAGAACAGCTCGAACTCGCGCCGGCTGGTCGAGGTCAGCGAGCGGGACGGCGTCGCCGCGCACCTCGTCGAGAGCGTCGAGGACGTCCAGCTCGACTGGCTCAAGGGGGTGCGGACCGTCGCCATCTCCGCCGGGGCCTCCGCGCCGCCGCTGCTCGTCGAGGAGCTGACGGCGGCACTGTCGGGGCTGGGGTCGGCGTCGGTGTCGGTCCGTTCCGTGGGCTCGGAGTCGATCTCCTTCCACCTGCCGAAGGAGGTCCGTCGACCGCTCTCCGAACGGAGATGACGCGCGGTCAGGCAGGCACGCGTCAGTTCCAGCGCCGACGGCCCGGGTTCATCGGAACCCGGGCCGCCGGCGTTGTCGGCCGGTTCCTGACATCGGGCGCGCCGTGCGGTCAATTCCTGACACCGCCACGGGGCGGACGGCCCGTTCGGGTATGTGCTCGGCCGCGTACGTGTCGCGTGAATGTCAGCCCGGAGAGTGGACCGCCGGCGCCGGAAGCCACTCATCCGGCGACCCACCGGGAACGGCCCGCCGCCTCCTCCGGGATTAGCGGACCGGGTGCCGGAGTCAATTCGCGCAGGGTGACCAGAGCCCGGTAAATGCCCTGGTCATGGTTACCGCCAGTAGCGCGTTCGAGATCCCCGGTCTATGGCCGGTGTTCGCCATGTCGGCTGCCGGACTTCTCGAGGACACACTCGCCGGGACTGCCCCCTGTTTGCCCGTGGTGTGTGCCAGAACTCATTCGCTGATCCACATGCAGCCTGTACGTACACACTGTATGGTCTTCCCAAGACCTCGGGTCGCCTCTGAGCGGCCGACGAAAGGGGGGCGTGAGCCGTGGCTGTCGCCTGGCGGTACTCACTCCGCGTTGGAACGTATCTGGCGAAGCAGAAGCTGCTCCGCCGGAAGCACTTTCCGCTCGTTCTGGAGCTCGAACCACTGTTCGCCTGCAACCTGTCCTGCACGGGTTGTGGCAAGATCCAGCACCCCGCATCCGTCCTCAAGCAGCGGATGAGCGTCGAGGACGCGCTCGCCGCAGTCGAGGAGTGTGGCGCGCCCGTCGTCGCGATCGCGGGCGGCGAGCCGTTGATGCACCCTCAGATGCATGAGATCGTCAACGCCCTCGTGAAGCGCAAGAAGTTCGTCATCCTCTGCACCAACGGGCTGCTGCTCCGTAAGAAGCTGAAGAACTTCACTCCGTCGCCGTACTTCACCTTCGTGCTGCACATCGACGGGCTGAAGGAGCGTCACGACGCGATCGTCGAGAAGCCTGGCACGTTCGACGAGTGCATCGAGGCCTTCAAGGCGGCCAAGGCCGCGGGCTTCCAGGTCGGCAGCAACTCGACCTTCTTCAACAACGACAGCCCGCAGGATGTCATCGACATCATCAACTTCCTGAACGACGACCTCAAGGTCGACCAGATCCAGCTCTCGCCGGGCTACGCCTACGAGAAGGCTCCTGACCAGGAGCACTTCCTCGCGGTCGAGGAGACCCGGCAGATGTTCTCGAAGGTGTTCGGCGACGGTCGGCGCAAGAAGTGGCGCCTCAACCACTCGCCGGTCTTCCTGGACTTCCTCGAGGGCAAGAAGGAGCTCTCCTGCACCGCGTGGGGGATTCCGAGCTACTCGCTGTTCGGCTGGCAGAAGCCCTGCTACCTGATGTCGGACGGGTACGTGACGTCCTACAAGGAGCTCGTCGAGACGACGGACTGGGACGCCTACGGTCGCGGCAAGGACCCGCGTTGCGCCAACTGCATGGCGCACTGCGGCTACGAGACGTCCGCCGTGCTGGCGACGATGGGCTCGCTCAAGGAGTCCATCCGGGCCGCGCGGATGGGTGCCTGACACCCAGATCGGCGCGTTGACGACAACGCCGCCCCGACCCGGAAACGGGTCGGGGCGGCGTTTGTCGTTCTCCGTACCCGAGGCCAACCGCACCCGATACCTACCGCACCCGATGCCGAACTGCGGTGCTGTCCCGCGGGCCGTCGTGCTGTCCCGCGGGACGTGCCCGCGGGACAGCGGTAGGCGGCCGGGTGTCTTCGTAGCGGCCGCCGGATCTCGGCGGTCCGTCGTGCTGTCGCCGTCGGTCGGTCGGTCAGTCGGTCGGTCAGTCGGACGCGGGAGGAGCGCCGGCGCTGACGGCGGGCTGGTCGGCCAGGTCGCCGCCGCGCCGGCCCAGGCCGCGCAGGAGACGGTCGAGCACGATCCCGACATCGGTGCGGGCCCGGTCGGGATCCGCCGCCCGCGCGGTGTACAGGCTCGCCTCGGACAGCAGCGCCGCGACGAGCCTGGTCAGCGGTGCCACCGGCAACGGGTCGATGCGGCCCTCGGCCACCGCCCGCTCGAGCCATTCCGAGAGCAGGCGGTAGCCGTGCTGCTCGACGAGCTGGTCCCAGGCGTCGTTGCCGAGGACAGCCGGGCCGTCGATGAGCACGATGCGCTGGAAGTCGCTGTCGGTGGTGGAGATGTCCAGCAGCGACTGGAAGCCCGTGCGCAGCTGCGTCCAGGCGTCGCTGGGCAGCTCCGCGCCGCGGGCCAGTTCACCCGCGACCAGCTGCTCCGCGACCTCCATCGCGACCTGCTCCATGACCGTGCGGAACAGGTCAGCCTTGTCGCGGAAGTGATGGTAAAGAGCTCCCCGGGTGACCCGCGCGTCCGCGACGATCTCTTCGGTGCCGGTCGCGGCATAGCCCTGTTCGGCGAACCGGCGCCTTGCCGCGGCCAGCAGTGCCTGTCGGGTATCGGCCGTCTGTTCGGGCCGACGGCTGCGTGTCACCCCTTGATTATGGTGCAGGTTCGGCCGAGACACCGGCGGCTGCCCGCCACGCGGTCCGTTCCACATCCTCGTCGAGGTCCGTCACGGCCCCTCCGGGGTGGGCGCGCTCGGGCGTTACACGCTCGCCGCCCGCAACCCCCGCGCTGGAACGCAGCCGTGTGGCCGGCACGAACAGCACCGCTACCAGCGCGAGCAGCGCGAGTGGCGCGCTGGCGAGGAACACGTCGGACACTCCGAGCCCGTACGCGTGGTGCACGACGTCGGCGACCGGGCCGGGCAGCGCTGTGGGATCGGGCACGGAGCGGCCGTCCCCAAGAGTGTCGGCCGGCAGGCCGTGCGAGCGCAGTCCGGAGACGGACGACACGCTGACGCGATGGGCGAGTAGCGCGCCGAGTGCCGCGACGCCGCTCGTCCCGCCGACGCTGCGGAAGAACGCCACTGTGGAGCTGGTCACCCCGAGATCGGCGGCGTCGGCGGAGTTCTGCGCGGCGAGCACCAGGTTCTGCTGGGTCATGCCCAGTCCGGCTCCCACCAGGCTCGCGAACACCGACACCGCGACGAGGTTCGTGTGCTCACTGATTGTGCTCAGCAGGACGAGGCCCGTCCCGATCAGGATCGTGCCGGCGATCAGGTAGCGCTTCCAGTAGCCGGTGCGGCTGATGGCACCTCCCACCACCAGCGACGAGACGGCCAGGCCGCCCACCATCGGCACCGTGAGCAGCCCCGACAGCACCGGGCTCTCCCCACGGCCGAGCTGGAAGTACTGGCTGAACAACAGATTCGCGCTGTACATGACGGTGCCGAGGCAGGCGCTCGCGGCCACGGCCAGCACGATCGTCCGGTTACGGAACAGCCGCAGCGGGACGATCGGCTCGGTGGCGCGCGTCTCGACCCAGACGGCCACGGCGAGCAGCGTCAGCCCCCCGCCGAGCAGCAGTGCTGTCTGCGCGGACGCCCACGGGAAGCTCGACCCCGCCAGCGACGTCCAGATCAGCAGGGCGCTCACGCCGGCGGCGATCAGGGTCGCGCCCGCGTAGTCGATGGAGATCTCGCGGCGCACGGTGGGCAGCCGCAGCGTCCGCTGGAGAATGACGAACGCGACGATGGCGATCGGCAGGCTCAGGTAGAAGCAGCCGCGCCAGCCCAGGCCTGGGATGTCGACGATCACGCCGCCGATGAGCGGGCCGCTGACGGTCGACACGGCGAAGGTCGCGCCCAGGTAGCCGTTGTAGCGCCCGCGTTCACGCGGCGCGATCATCGCGGCTATCGCGATCTGGACCAGCGCCGACAGCCCGCCGACGCCGACGCCCTGCACCACGCGGAACGCGATGAGCATGCTCGTGGACGTCGACAGCCCGGCCAGGAGGGATCCGCCCACGAAGATCCCGAGGGCCGTCTGGACCAGCACCTTACGGTTGAACAGATCCGCCAGCTTGCCCCAGATCGGCGTGGTGGCGGTCATCGCCAGCAGCGTCGCCGTGATCATCCAGGTGTAGCTGGTCGAGCTGCCGTGCAGGTCGGAGATGATCCTGGGCAGCGCGTTCGTCACGATGGTGGAGGAGATCATCGATACGAACAGGGCCAGCAGCAGGCCGGAGAGGGCCCGCATGGTCTCGCGGTGGGTCAGGCCTGCCGGGCTGGCCCGGCGCTGGCGCCGCTCCTCGGCTGAGTCATGGTCCGATCCCGGTGCGCGGGTCACGGCGTGCGGTTGGCCGCCCGGCGGCAAGCCGGGGGGCGGCGTCATCGAGGTCGACGTGGCCTGCTCCCCTGGTCACTGGTTCGCCTGTTGATTGGTTGTTACAACTAAATTTTAGTAAAGCATGAGGTGGGGGGTCCTGGGGAGTGGCCCGCGCCGATTTCTCCCCGCAGGGGTGTGAGCTTGCGCTCCCGGGGCCGGGTGGGAGCGGTCGGCAGCGGGCCGCCCGACTCCCGCCCGGCCGCTGGTCAGGCCAGGTCGGCGAACACCACGACGTTGTCCCGGTAGCTGGAACGGGCCTGGTCGAAGACACCTCCGCAGGTGATGAGCCGCAGCGCGGGCGCCCCCGTGGAGCCGTAGACGTCGGCGGGCACTGCGTCCTTCGGGAGGCGGGCCAGCCTGCGTACCACGAAGACCGCGGACGACCCGTCGGCCCGGTCGACCTCCACCCGATCGCCGGCGGCGAGTTCCCGCAGGCGGAAGAAGACCGCCGGGCCCGTCCGCGAGTCCACGTGTCCGGCGATCACCGCGGTGCCCGTCTCACCCGGTTCGGGACCGGCGGCGTTCCACCCGGTCTCGCTGAACCCGTCTGGTGCCTGCAGCCGCCCGCCACCGTCGAGGGACAACGGCACGACGGGCGCCGAGACGGCAATGGCCGGGATCCGGACCCGTACCGGGTCGGCGACCTGGGTCGAACCCGCGCCCGTGCCGGCCGTGGTGCCCGTGCCGGCTCCGGTGCCCGTGCCCACGGTGGACGACGTCACCGCTGGCGGCGTCGACCGGTCGGCGGCCGCGGGCGGGGTCGCCGGCGTCGAGGCAGGCCGGTCCGGTCGTGGCCCGCAGGACACCGACCAGGGGAACAGCAGCACGAGGGCCGCGGCCGGCAGCAACGCGCGTCGCCCCCGCCGACCCCGCCGCCCGAACGGCCCGGTCCCGCCCCGGGTCTCGATCCGGTATCCGTCTCCGGACCGGGCCCTGGTCAGATCTCGGCCCGCGCCCGGCGCCGCCGCGCGCCGAGGCCGGTCAGCACGCCGAGACCGGCCAGTGCCCCGATGCCGGTGCCGCCCGCGGCGAGCGCGAGTCCGGGCCCCTGCCCACTCTCGTCCCGGGCCGCGGTGGCCTGGCCCGCCCCGCCGGTGCCGAGCGCGGCGGCCGTGCGCGCGGTCCCGCCGGCCCCCGTGTCGATCCCGCCGGCGGGAAGGGCGGAGTCGCCGTCCCGGGCCGCCGCGGCGTCACAGCGCCGGCGCAGCTCGATCAGCTCCTCGCGGGTCACCGTCGCCGGCAGGTGCTCGCAGTCGGGGACGGGCGCCCCCTGCACCGAGGAGGCACCCGGCCGCGTGGGATCGGGCACGGCGGACGGCGCCGTCGGGTCGCCCGGGACAGCGGGGACCGGCGCGGGTGTCTCGGACGGCGCGGGTGCCGCGGACGGCGTGGACTGTGCCGGTGTCGGCACGGCCGGGGTGCTGGCCGCGGACGCTGTGCCGGTGGCGCCGGCGCCGGCGAGCGCGGCGGCCAGCCCGACCGCGCCCAGCAGCCTGGACCCGGGCGCCGCGGTGCGGCGGGTGGCGGCCGGGCGGGTGGCGGCCTGGCGTCCCCGCGCCGCGTGATCGTGAGCGATGTGACCCATGGAGTTGTGACCTCGCTTCGGTGCCTGCGCGCCGCGGCGAGCCCGCGGCGCGCAAGCGACACTCGTCGCCGATCGTGGGCTCGCGGTGAGACGCGGGTGAGACCCTTCTCATCGGCCGTGGAGCCCGGCCCGCGCCGGGAGCCGGAGACCCCCGTTAGCCTTAGTCACCGTGAGGCCCATCCGGCGGGACCGGCGGCACCGGCGGATCACCCCCGCCCGTGTCACCTCCGCGGACGTCGTCCGCCGGCTGCTCGTCGCCGTCCCCGGTGTCGTGCTGGCGGTTGTCGTCGCGGCCGCGATCGCCGCGCCCGGGTTCGGGGTCGCCGTGACCGGCGGAAGCCTGCCGCCGCCACCCGACCTCGGCGGACCGATCCTCCTGCCGGCGGGCGTCTCGGCATCGCCCAGCCCGCCGTCCGCGATGCCCGTTCCCACCGAGCCCGCGCCGCGTGTCGAGAGCGACCTGGCTGCCCGGCGCCGGCTCGCGGCCATGGTCGAGGCCGGCCGGCTCAGACCCGGGGCGGAGGGGTTCGCCGACCCCACCGGGGTCCCCGCGGTGACGTACCGCCCGCTGCCGGCGGACGTACCGAGCGCGGACCCCGCGCAGGCCGCGGAGCCGGAGCCGGCCCCAGGGCGCGAGCCGGTGACCACCGAGGTCTCGTCGGTACCGGCGACGGCGTGGCCGGCGCCGTCCGCCCCGGCCACGCCGTCGCCGTCGCCGTCGAGATGAGGAGATTCTCATCCAGCGCACATGCGTGCCGGGGGATCCGTCGACCAGGCTGGTAGGTCGTGAGGCTGTCCCGGACGCGCCGCGTCGTGCGCCATGTCGCGACCTCCGCACGCCTGCACATCCTCGGCTGGCAGGTGCTGCTGGTGGCGGTCGCGCTCGCCGGGTCGGTGCTGGTCTCGCGCGAGGTACTCCTCGCCAGGGCGGACGAGCGGGTCGACCGGGGCCTGGCCCGCCAGGTCGCCGAGCTGCGCCGCCTCGCGACCGCCAGCGTCGACCCGCGGACGTCCCGGCCCTTCTCCGACGTGCGCGAGCTGCTCGAGGCGCACCTGGAGCGCACCATCCCGGGGTCCAACGAGACCATGCTCGCGCTCGTCGACGGCCGGCCGTTCCGGCGCAGCGCCGAGGAGCCTGTCTATCGGCTGGACAACGACCCGCGGGTGGTCGCGGCCTTCGTCGCGGGCCCGCAGCCGCGGTACGGGACGATCACGACGCCGGCGGGTGAGGTGCGGTTCGCCACCGTCCCGGTCCAGGTGGCGGGGGCCCCGGAGCGGGGCGTGTTCGCCGCTGCCGTCTTCGTGGACCGCGAGCGGGCCGAGGTACAGGAGGTGGTCCGGGTGCTGGCGATCGCCGGGTTCGCGGCCCTGGCTCTGGCCGGTGCCGGCGGGTGGCTGGTGGCCGGCCGGGTGCTCGCGCCGGTGCGGGAGCTGCGGCGCACCGCCCAGGCCATCAGTGACACGGACTTCTCCCGGCGCATCCCCGTGGCGGGCCGGGACGAGATCGCCGAACTGGCGCGCACCTTCAACAGCATGCTCGACCGCCTGGAGGACGCCTTCGCGACCCAGCGCGCGTTCGTCGATGATGCCGGCCATGAGCTTCGCACCCCCATCACGATCATCAGCGGGCACCTGGAGCTGCTCTCCGACGATCCGGCGGAGCGCATCGAGACCGTGGCCCTGGTCACCGACGAGCTGGACCGGATGAGCCGGATGGTCGACGACCTGCTGACCCTGGCGAAGGCCCGGCAGCCCGACTTCCTGCGGGTCGAGGATGTCGACCTTGTCGCGTTCACCGACGATCTGCTGTCGAGGGTCGGCGCGCTGGCGCCGCGGCGGTGGCGGCTGGCGGAAGCCGGCTCGGGCACGGCCGTGATGGACCGCCACCGGATCACGCAGGCGCTTGTCCAACTGGCGCAGAACGCCGTGCAGCACACGGGCGAGGGTGACGAGGTGCGCCTCGGCTGCCGGCCGCGTGCCGGCGTGGTCTGCTTCTGGGTGGCCGACTCGGGTCCAGGGGTCGCCCCCGAGGACCGGGACCGGATCTTCGAGCGGTTCGCCCGTGGCCGGCCGGGCCGCGGGACGTCCGAGGGCGCCGGGCTCGGCCTGGCGATCGTGCGGGCGATCGCGGTGGCGCACGGCGGGGACGTCCAGGTCCTCGGCGGGCCCGGCGAGGGAGCGACCTTCGAGCTGACGGTGCCCCGCCGTGGCCCGGCCGGTACGGCGCGGGCAGGTGCCGGCCAGAGTGGCGCGGGACGGGCTGACCAAAGCGGCGCGGGACGGGCAGGTGCCGGCCAAGGCGGCGCGGGCCGGGCCGGGGCTGTGGCCGGGGGGCGGGACTGAGATGGCCAACCGGGTGCTGATTGCCGAGGACGAGTACCGGATCGCCTCGTTCATCGAGAAGGGCCTGCGTGCGAACGGGTTCCTGCCGGTCTGCGTCGGTGACGGCGCGTCCGCGCTCGAGGTCGCCCTGCGGTGCGAGGTCGACCTGATCGTCCTCGACCTCGGCCTGCCCGACATGGACGGCTTCTCCGTCCTGCGGCGGCTGCGCGGAGCCGGGGTGGACGTGCCGGTGGTGGTCCTGACGGCGCGCGACGGCGTGCGTGACACCGTGGCCGCCCTCGAGGGCGGTGCCGACGACTACATGTCCAAGCCGTTCCGGTTCGAGGAGCTGCTGGCGCGCATCCGGCTGCGGCTGCGGGCGGACCGGGCGCCCGAGGCGACCGTCCTGCGGGTCCGGGGGGTCAGCCTCGACCTGCGTACCCGCCGGGCCCAGGTGGGCGGCCGGACGGTCGACCTGACGGCCCGGGAGTTCGTGCTCGCGGAGACGTTCCTGCGCCACCCCGGCCAGGTACTGGCCCGCGAACAGCTGCTCTCCGCGGTCTGGGGTTACGACTACGACCCGGGCAGTAACGTCGTGGACGTCTACGTCGGATATCTACGCCGCAAGATCGGCGCGGACTGTATAACCACCGTACGTGGGATGGGATATCGGCTGGAAGCCTGACGGACCCGGCTCGCCGCATCCTGCCACATTATTCGGGCGGGTACCCCTCGATTCTTTCTTCGGATACCGGCGGCGCCGGCTGTGTGGCATCCTCCCTGGCGTGCTTCCACTGCTGGTGATTGCGCTGATCTCGCTCGCGTCCTGGATTTTCCTGGCGCTGTTCCGAGGATTCTTCTGGCGGACCGATCAAAGGCTGCCCGCCGGCGACGGACCGCCACCGGAACAGTGGCCGGCGGTAGTCGCCGTGGTCCCCGCGCGTGACGAGGCGGACGTCCTTCCCGACACGCTTCCCTCACTGCTCGCGCAGGACTATCCCGGGTGCCTGAGCATCATTCTGGTGGATGACGCCAGTACCGACGGGACGGGCGAGCTGGCCCGGGAGCTGGCGGCGCGGGCGGCGGCGGCCCGTCCCGAGGCGGCGGTGGCGCTCACCGTCATCGGGTCGAGCGAGCCGCCGGCCGGCTGGACGGGCAAGCTCTGGGCGCTGCGGCACGGCATCGCCGCGGCCGGCGCGCCCGAGTTCCTGCTGCTGACCGACGCCGACATCGCGCACGATCCGAGCTCGGTGCGCGAGCTCGTCCGGGCGGCGACGGCCCGCCGGCTTGATCTCGTTTCGCAGATGGCGCGGCTGCGGGTCAACACCGGATGGGAACGCCTCATCGTGCCATCCTTCGTCTACTTCTTCGCGATGCTCTACCCGTTCCGGTGGTCCAACGACCCGGACTCGCGGGTCGCCGCCGCCGCCGGGGGATGCTCGCTCGTCCGCCGCCGGGCGCTCGCCGACGCCGGTGGGCTGGACGCCATCCGGGACGCGGTGATCGACGACGTCGCGCTGGCCCGCGTGATCAAGAAGTCCGGCGGGCGGACCTGGCTCGGGCTCGCCGACCACGTCTCCAGCCACCGGCCGTACCCGCGGCTGGCGGACCTGTGGCACATGGTGGCGCGCACCGCCTACGCGCAGTTGTTCTGGTCGCCGCTGCTACTCGTGGGCACGGTTCTCGGGCTCGGCCTGGTCTTCGTCGCCCCGGTCGTCGCGACCATCGCCGGCATCGCCGCCGGAAACGTGGCGGTGGCCGCCGCCGGGCTGCTCGCCTGGTCGGTCATGATCACGACGTTCGGACCGATGCTGCGGTACTACGACCAGCCCGTGCTCTCCTCGCTCGCGCTGCCGTTCACCGCGGCCCTCTACCTGGCCATGACCATGGACTCGGCCCGGCGGCACCGCGCCGGCCGGGGCGCCGCCTGGAAGGGGCGCACCTACTCAGCTCCCGCCGGGAAGCGGGTCGGTCAGGGAGCCGGTCAGGACGCCGGCCAGGGAGTCGAGACGGCGGCGCAGGGCGAGGGCGTCGTCCGCCAGCGCGCAGACGAGGACCCCCGGTCCGGCCAGGGGCATCAGGGCGACACTGTCCCCTACCGCGGCGGTGACCGGCTCGAGACCGGTCGCCGGCCCGGCGACCAGGACTGACCCGACGGCACGGGCGCCGGCGAGTACCGCCGGCCCGGCCACCCCCGGGACGTGCGGGCCCAGCCGCAGCTCCTGGTGCAGCAGCGGCCGTCTCCGCGGCCCGGGGGCGGGATCGGGGGCGGTACCGGCGTCGGTGGTGGGCGCCGGGCCCGGTGCCTGGTCGACGTCCACCCGGAGGGAGGTCTCGAGGTCGCCGCCCGGCTCGCCGAAGCGGCCAAGGATGATCTCCTCGCGGTACCGCAGCCGCGCGTCCGCCGCCAGGATGATCTCGGTGGTCATCCGGTGGCGGGCTCCCCGGGCGACGACCGTCGGCTCCGGGAGGAACGACAGCGTCGCGGCCGGCCCGACCTGGGCCCGCAGCGCGAACGTCGACGGCCCGGCGCCGTGGCCGGGCAGGGCCACGGTCGCGGCCACCGACCGCACCACCAGGTGCGCCCCGGCGCCGACGACGATGTCCAGGCCCAGGTCGTCGCCGGCGAGCGGGCCACCCGCACCACCCACAAGGTGGACCACCACGACGCGCCCCGACCCGCCGGTGCGCCGCGGCAGCACGGGCACCGCCGCGCGCAGCTCGGTGATCCTGGCCGTCCCGCCGCCGTCCAGCTCGACCTGGAGCGCGGCGCGCGCCCGAACGGTCGTGCGGGACGGCGCCACGTGCGGGCTGACCGCGGGCGGGCTCGCTGCGGACGAGTTCACTGCGGGCGGGCGGGCGACGGCAGCTGGGCGAGGACCCAGTCGGCGACGTCCGAGGCTCCCGCGTCGGAGCGGAGGCTGGTGAACAGCACCGGGCGGTCGGCGCGCCCGCCGCGCATCGCGGCCGCGTCCCGGGCCATCACGGCCAGGTCGGCGCCGACGAGCGGAGCGAGATCGGTCTTGTTGACGACCAGCAGGTCGCTGCCGGCCACGCCCGGCCCGCCCTTGCGGGGCACCTTGTCGCCGCCGGCGACGTCGATGACGAAGATCTGCCGGTCGACGAGGCCGTAGCTGAACGTCGCGGTCAGGTTGTCGCCACCGCTCTCGACCAGGATGAGGTCGAGCCGGCCGAGGTCGGACTCGAGATCCTCGACCGCGTCGAGGTTGGCGGTGATGTCGTCGCGGATCGCCGTGTGCGGGCAGCATCCCGTCTCCACCGCGCGGATGCGCCCCGGGTCGAGGACCCCGGCCGAGCGCAGGAAGTCTGCGTCCTCGGTGGTGTAGATGTCGTTCGTCACCACGCCGAGCCTGATCCGCCCGGCCAGCGCCCGGCACAGCGCGGCCACCAGGGCCGTCTTCCCGCTTCCCACCGGGCCGCCGACCCCCACCCGCAGGGCCCGGTCGGTGGGCGCCGGCCCGGCGGGCGTGCCCGGCGGGCTCTGCCAGCGCGGGCCCGCGCCCCCGGACGCGGCCGGCGCGCCCCCGCCGCCGAGAGGCCGATCGTGTTCCAGGTGCACCGGTCGCTCCTCGTCTCGCTGGGTCTTGCTGGTCGGCGCTGGTCTGTGCTGATCGGCGCAGTCACGCGCGCCCCGGGCTGGCACCACAGCCCGGCCTGCGCAGCGTAGCCCCGTGCTGCGACAGTATGGAAACGGAAGATCGATAACGTTGTTTTTTATTGGGAACGGCGTTACGGTCGATGGGTGGACGAGATCGAGACAGTGGATGTGACGGTTCTGGAGGCCGGGCGAACGAGCCTGCTGCACGCGCGGGTCGAGCCCGGTGGCCCGGGCCGGTCGGGGCGGGTGCTCGTCCGCCCGGCCGAGGGCGGCGGGCTGCTCGGGTGGCGCCTGCGGCCACAGGGGTGGTGCCGCGGCGACGTCTGCATCCCCGCGTCCGTCGCCGCGCGGCGGCTCGGCGCGGGGGAGCGGGGGCTCGGCGCGGAGGACTGGATCGACGTCGCCGAGTTCGCCGGGCTGACCGGGCGGCTCGCCATGGTCGACGCGGCGCGGGGGGGTGGCCGCGCTCGGCCCGGCGGCGGCCAGCCACGAGCTGCGCGGCCTGCTCGACGGCGGAGCCCCCGACGCCGGTGTCGCGCCTGACGCCGGTGTCGCGCCTGACGCCGGTGTCGCGCCTGACGTGGCGCTGCCCGACCTGGAGGGCAGGCTGACCGCGCTGTCGGACCTGCGGGGGCGCAAGGTCGCCGTCGTCGCCTGGGCGTCCTGGTGCGGCTGCCGCTACGACCTGCCGGCCTGGGCGGCCCAGCACGACGAGCTCGCCGATCAGGGGTTCACCCTGGTCACGGTCGCGCTGGACGCGGACCCGGCGGCCGCCAGGGAGTGGATCGACGCCGCCGGCGGAAACCATCCCGCGTTGATCGACACCGACGGGGTGCTGGCCGGGCGCTACAACCTGACCAACGTCCCGACCGTGTTCTGGATCGACGAGGCCGGCCGCCTCGTCCGGCCGCCCGACACGCAGACCGCGACGGACACCTTCCGGTCCATGAACGGCATCGACTCCGCCCGCGCGCTCGCGGCGCTGCGCAGATGGGTGACGACCGGGCGACCGGGGCTCGGCGCCGAGGACGTCCGTCGGCACCTGCGCCCGCCGTCCGATGACGACCAGCGCGCCCGGCTGGCCGCCGCCATCGGGATCCATCTGTACCGCGCCGGCCAGATCGAGGCAGCGGCGGTCTACCTCGAGAAGGCGGGTCGGCTGGCGCCCCACCAGGTGGCGATCCGGCGCGGGACGATGCGGCTGCGCGGCGCCGACCCGTTCGGCCAGGAGTACTTCGACCTGCGGGCCGAGCTGGAGGCGAACGGCGTCCCGATCTACCGCCCGCTCCCGGACTGGCAGGCGGAGGAGACCGGCGCCGCACCGCCCCCGCCCGTCGAAGCGGCCGGGTCGGGTTGCGGTGGCGGCCGGCGCCCGCGGGTGGACCGGTGAGCGTCGCGGACGGCGCCGTCCGCCGTTCCCGTGCCGTGGCGGGGGAGGCGCTGCGGCGTGAGGCGATCGAGGCGGCCGCCGAGCTGCTGGTCAGCGCCGGCCCGCAGGCGCTGACGATGCGGCGTGTCGCCACGGCGATCGGCGCGTCGACCACCGTGCTCTACACGGTCTTCGGCGGCAAGGACGGCGTGGCCGACGCGCTCTACCGGGAGGGGTTCGAGCGGCTGCGGGCCCGGCTCGAGGCCGTCGTGGCAGCCGACCCGCTCGTCCGCCTGCACGAGCTGGCCCACGCCTACCGGCGCAGCGCGCTCACCGACCGGTCGTTCTACGCCGTCATGTTCGAGCGGGCCGTGCCCGGTTACGAGCCCGGCCCGGAGTCGCTGAAGGTGGCGCGCGCGAGCCTGGCCGTCCTCGTCGACGCGGTGCGGGACGCGATGGCCGCCGGGCTGCTCGGCGGCGACGATCCGGAGCCGGTCGCCCGTCTCCTGCACGCCGCCGCCCACGGCGCGGTCAGCCTGGAGATCTCCGGTCATCTGGAGGGCGAGGGCGCCCTGCGCTGCTTCCGGGAGCTGACCGCGGCGGCCTTCGCCGCCAGCGCGCGGCCCGCCGCCCGCTGACCCGGTGGCTCCATCAGGAGGTGAACATCCGGACCTCGGCGGTGCGGTGCCGTTCGGCCAGCAGGTCCAGCTGGGGCGCGCTCCCGGCGGGCAGGCGCTCCGGGGCGCGCAGCGCCGACGCCGTGTCGGCGGCCGCCGCGATGCGGTCGACCTCGGCGGCGATCTCGGCGAGGACACCGGTGACGGCCAGCGGGTCGAGCCCGAGCAGGCGGACGGCCGCCGTCGCCGGGCCGTTGACGGACGCGTGGGCGGCCGCCAGCGCCGCGTCCCGCGGCTCGAGCCCGGCCGCGGCGGCGACGATGCCGAGCGCCACACAGTGGTGTGGCGCCGCCGGATGCGCCGGGACCGCCCAGGCCGCGCGGGCCACCCGCATCAGGGTGCGGCCCTGCGCGCGGCTGGCGGCCCGCTGGGCGGGCGAGGGCGTGCGGGCGTCGACCTCGGCCTCGAAGACGGCGAGGACGTCCGCCGCCAACTCGGTAGCGGGGCCGGCCGCACGGACCGACCAGCACACCGCCGCCGCGAAGGACGCGGCGAGCAGCCCGGACGTCGCGAGGCGGCCGCGAAGGAACTCGGCGAGGTCCCTGAGCCCGGTGATGCTCCCGTCGAGCACGGCGGCCTCGACGCCTCCGGAGTGGGCATGCCCGCCGGCGGGTAGACGCCCGTCGGCCAGGAGCAGCAGCGCTGCCCGTGCCTCCACGTGACCTGTCATTGGTGGGTCCGCGTCCATCCACCTATCTTTGCCCACCACGCCCTGTGCTCCCGGCCCGGGCCGCCGGTCCGGATCGCGCGCGCCGTCGCAATCGACCGCCGGACCGGGTCCGGCAGCAGGTCACGTCGGCGACAGATCCACCATCGTGAGCTCCCGGATATGGCAGCGTTTGCGGCCGTCGCCGCGGAGCCGGCGGCAGGCCTGAAGTGCGGCCGGCAGCGGTCCGGCCGCGTCGGAGATGGGGGATGACCGTGTCTGTTCTGAGCTCGGGGCGACCCGCGCGGCTCGGGGGCATCCGCGCCCGAGTCGCGCTCACCCTGGTCACGGTCCTGGGACTGTCCTCAGGACTGGCCGCCTGCTCGGACCGCCCGCCGAAGCCGAGCTGCCGGGCCGGCTACGTGGCCGAATGGGATGATGACGACCACGAGTGGGAGTGCGAGCGGCGGACGTCGAGCTCGAGCGGCACCGCCGGCGGCTCCAGCTCGCACCGGTCCGGTCGTCGCTGACCACGCCGTCAGGCATCCGCTCACATCGTCAGGCACCTGGCCACACCGCCAGTCATCCGCCCGACATCTGTCCGGCACCGTCCGACGTGCCGCTGGAGGCAATCGATGGGATCGTCCGTGCTCACACCGTTCGCCGAGCTGGGGGCCTTTCGGCCCACGGACGCCGCCCCGCCGGTGGCGGCCGCCGGGCTCGATCCGGGCCAGCTCGATCTGGACAAGATCGTGGCGTTCTACCGGCGGTACGGGTTCGTGATCCTCCGCGGCGTCCTGGGCGAGCCGCTCACCACCCAGATCGAGACCGAGTGCGCCGCCGCCCAGGCCGGTGTGCTCTCCGGTGCTCTTCCCGCCCGCCACGGCTCCACCCAGTACCTCGACGACGCCGGCAAGGCCGCGCGCTTCGTCAACTACGTCGAGCACGTCGAGGAGCTCGCGCCGTCCGTGCGCGCGGCGGCGGCCCATCCGGTGCTGGTGGACGTCGTCCGTAACCTGATCGGTCCCGGGGCGGGCCCCGGAATCTGGCTGAACGACTCGGACAAGGCCGGCATCATCTACCAGGACGCCCGCCCGGGCCGCGAGTCCGGCTACAGCCGCATCGGGTGGCACTCCGACTGGCAGGCGATGCCCAGCCTGGACGTCTGGCCCGGGCTGGCGTTCACCATCCACATCGACGCGACGAGCCCGGCGAACGGCTTCCTGCGGATGGTGCCCGGCAGCCACCAGTGGGCCACACCCGCCCCGTACCGCAACATCAACGGTGTGGCTGTCCCGGCCGACGCCCGCCCGGCCGGCGGGTACACCGACACGCCGCCGCCGTTCGAGATGCCGCTCGGGTTCGAGAAGGTCCCCGGCGAGATCGCGGTGTACGCCGACCGGGGCGACGTCCTGCTCCACGACGCCTACACCTGGCACGCGGCGGCACGGGCGACCGACGACTCGGCCGTGCGCCGGCACGTGCGCGGCTCGTACTTCGCCGGGGACGAGTCGTCCTACCGCCCGCAGTTCGTCAAGAACGCCGCACGCTGATGCCGGGCGCGGTGCTGTGGCCGCGCCCGAGGTACGTCTCCCGCAGGTGGTGGACGTCCTCGGCGGGCAGCTCCACGCCCGCCGGTACGACGAGGTAGGCGTGCGGGGCGATCCGTTCGATGTGCCCGGCCAGGGCGTAGACGGCGCCGGCGGCGAAGTCGAGGAACCGGCGTTCCAGGGTCTCGCCGCCGTGCTCGAGATCCACCAGCATGGGAATGCCGTCGCGCAGGCGGTCCACCGGCTGGGAGAAGTCGTTGTAGTTGGTCGGCGCGACGATGGGCACGGTGGCCCGGGCCCGGGCTTTTCGGGGCGTGGTCGCGTCCATCGGGGTGCCTTTCGTGAGCCGGGCCAGGGCGGCACAGCACATGATTCCCGACCGGCCCCGCGTTCCGGCGGCGACACGCCGAGACGGGACCACTACAGGCTGCGGGCACGGCGGCGGCCGTGGGTCAAGCCCCCGGAGGTCCGAAAACCCGGCCGCGCGCCATCCCCGGCGGGCGCCGCCGGCCCTGGATGAGAGGCAGGATCAGAAGAGGAAGTACCGCTGGGCCATGGGCAGCTCGGCGGCCGGAGCCGCCTCCACCGCCTCGCCGTCGATGCGCACGGTGAAGGTGTCCGGGTCGACGCGGATGTCCGGCGTCGCGGTGTTCTCCGGCAGGTCCGCCTTGCCCCGCCGGCGGACGTCCGCCGTGGCGACCATCGGCTTCGCCAGGCCCAGCCGCTCGTCGAGGCCGTCCTGCAGCGCCGCGGGCGCGACGAACATCAGCGAACTCGCCGCGGCCGGGCCGGGGGCGGCGCCGAACATGGGCCGCGGCAGCACCGGCTGCGGGGTCGGGATCGAGGCGTTCGCGTCGCCCATCGCCGCCCACGCGATGAAACCGCCCTTGAGGACCAGCGACGGCCGCACCCCGAAGAAGGCCGGCTCGTAGAGCACCAGGTCGGCCAGCTTCCCGGCCTCCACCGACCCGATCTCGGTGTCCAGGCCGTGCGCCACCGCCGGGCAGATCGTGTACTTGGCGACGTAGCGCCGGGCCCGGTTGTTGTCGGCGACCGTGTCGCCGGGCAGCGCGCCGCGGCGGCGTTTCATGACGTGCGCGGTCTGCCAGGTCCGCGTGACGACCTCGCCGATGCGGCCCATCGCCTGCGAGTCCGAGCCGATCATCGAGATCGCGCCCAGGTCGTGCAGGATGTCCTCGGCCGCGATCGTGGACGGCCGGATGCGGCTCTCCGCGAACGCCAGGTCCTCGGGCACCGACGGGTTCAGATGGTGGCAGACCATCAGCATGTCGAGGTGCTCGTCGAGGGTGTTGACCGTGTGCGGCCGGGTGGGGTTCGTCGACGACGGCAGGATGTTCGGGAACGACGCGACGGTGATGATGTCCGGCGCGTGCCCGCCGCCGGCACCCTCGGTGTGGTAGGCGTGGATCGCCCGGCCGGCGATCGCGGCGAGGGTGTCCTCGACGAATCCGGCCTCGTTGAGGGTGTCGGAATGCAGCGCCACCTGCACCCCCGAGGCATCGGCGACACGCAGGCAGGCGTCGATGGCCGCCGGGGTGGTGCCCCAGTCCTCGTGCAGCTTGAAGCCGGCCGCGCCGGCGCGCAGCTGTTCCCACATCGCGTCCTCGCTGACCGTGTTGCCCTTGCCGAGCAGGGCGACGTTGACCGGCCAGCCGTCCATCGCGGACATCATCCGGTGCAGGTTCCACGGCGACGCGGTGACGGTCGTCGCCTTGGTGCCCTCCGCCGGCCCGGTGCCGCCGCCGATGAGCGTGGTGACGCCCGTGCCGAGGGCCTCGGGGACCTGCTGCGGGCAGATGAAGTGGACGTGGGTGTCGACCGCGCCCGCGGTGAGGATCTTCCCGTTGCCCGCGATGATCTCGGTGCCGGGGCCGATCACCAGATCCGGGTGGACGCCGTCCATGGTGTCGGGGTTGCCGGCCTTGCCCAGCGCGCTGATCCGTCCGTCCCGGATGCCGACGTCGGCCTTGACGACTCCCCAGTGGTCGAGCACGACCGCACCGGTGATCACCAGATCGGGTGCGCCCTGCGCGCGGGTGGCGCGGGCCTGGCCCATCGACTCGCGGATGACCTTGCCGCCGCCGAACACCGCCTCGTCGCCGGTGGCCGTGCCGCCCGGGCCGCGGCTGAGGTCGTCGGTGACCTCGATGAACAGGTCGGTGTCCGCGAGGCGGATCCGGTCGCCCACCGTCGGCCCGTACAGGGTGGCGTACCGGGACCGCTCCAGCTCACTCACTCCCCGCTCCCCTTACGGTCACCGCGGCCACCGTCGAGCGGGCCGGCCCACTCCGGGCGCAGCCCCGGGACGACCCGGGCGCCGGCCAGGGCGACCAGCTCGACCTCGCGCTCGACCCCGGGCTCGAACCGGACGGCGGTGCCCGCCGCGACGGCCAGCCGGTAGCCCCAGGCGGCCTCGCGGTCGAAGTCGAGAGCCGGGTTCGCGGCGGCGAAGTGGTAGTGCGACCCGACCTGGACGGGCCGGTCGCCCGTGTTGCGCACGACCAGCACCCGGGTCGGCCGGCCCGGGTTCAGCCGCACCGTGCCGGGCGCGGTGACGATCTCGCCGGGGATCAAGGGGTCGCCGGGGATCAAGGGATCGGCTGGTGGACGGTGACGAGCTTCGTGCCGTCCGGGAAGGTGGCCTCGACCTGGACCTCGGCCAGCATCTCCGGCACGCCCTCCATGACGTCGTCGCGGGTCAGCACGCCCCGCCCGGCCGCCATGAGATCGGCGACGGTACGCCCGTCCCGCGCGCCCTCGAGCAGGAACGAGGTGAGCAGCGCGGTCGCCTCCGGATAGTTGAGGCGCAGCCCGCGTGCGCGGCGTTCCCGGGCCAGTCCGGCCGCCACATGGATGAGCAGGCGTTCCTGTTCATGCGGGCTCAGCAGCACGAGCGCGAAGCCTACACGTACCCGCCCGCCGGCCCGAACCACCCGCGCCCCGGCCGCGTGCCAGCCCTGTCGACGTCCCTTCGCGCCCACTTCGTGCCGTCTTCGCGCGGGGCCCGGCCGCCGGTTTGCGGACATCGTCATTTCGACCGGCCGGTGCGCCCGCCCCCCGGTTTCCCTTTTCGCCGGTGTTTCCCGCCGGTGCCACCGAGATGGCGTCGGTGATCTCCCCGTGTTCGGATTCGGTGGCCCGGATCGTGAAATGGCCCGATGTCCCGGGAACCGTGGGTCCCGATGCCTGGTAACTGGTTGTTCACGTGACCGCGATAGGTCCGATACTCCTGCTTTCTAGCGTCCGTGGAACCGCCTGGCAGGTCGGATGGGAACGGCTGAACGGGGTGTCGCGGGCGCGTTCGATGGGGGTTCGGTGGCAACAGGCAGCAGCACGGGTTTCGACAGACGCGGGTTCCTGCGCGGGGGAATGGGGGCGACGGCCGGGGCGGCGCTGCTCGCGCTCGGCGGCGGCGGCCTGCTCGCCGCGTGCGGCGATGACAGCAGTGACGGCGGCTCGTCCGGCAGCGGTTTCGGTGTCCTCGACATCCGCTTTTCCTGGATCAAGAACACCGAGTTCGCCGGTGCCTACATCGCGGATCAGAAGGGCTACTACAAGGCGGCCGGCTTCTCCGGCGTCAACATGATCGCCGGCGGCCCGTCCGCGACGCCACAGGACACCGACGTCGCGACCGGCAAGGCGTTCATCGGCATCTCCGCCCCCGACATCACCGGCAACGCCATCCTCAACGGCGCACCGATCAAGATCGTTGGCGCGCAGTACCAGAAGAACCCGTTCGCGATCGTCTCCATGGCGGACAAGCCCATCGCCGGCCCCCAGGAGATGATCGGCAAGAGGATTGGCGTGCAGGCGACCAATGAGAGTGTGTGGACGGCGTTCCTCAAGGTGAACAAGATCGACCCGAAGTCGATCGAAAAGGTGCCGGTCGAGTTCGACCCGCTCCCGCTCACCACGGGCACCGTGGACGGCTGGTTCTCCTTCGTCACGAACGAACCGAACCTGCTGCGCGTCAAGGGTTTCGAGGTGACGACCTTCCTGCTCGCAGACCACAACTACCCGTTGGTCTCCGAGACCTACATGGTCCGTACCGAGTCCATCGACAAGGAACGGGACAAGATCAAGGCCGCACTCACCGCCGAGATCCGCGGATGGAAGGACTCGCTGGCCGATCCCGCGCTCGGCGCGCACCTGGCGGCGACCGTCTACGGAAAGGACCTCGGCCTGGACGAGGAGGAGCAGACCCTGGAGAGCAAGGACCAGAACGCTCTCATCCTCACCGCCGACACGAAGGCGAACGGCCTGTTCACGGTCACCGACAAGCTTGTCGAGGAGAACATCGACACCCTCGGGATCGCGGGCGTGAGCATCACCGCCGAGGAGCTGTTCGACCTGTCCATCATCAAGGAGCTCTACGAGGAGAAGCCTGATCTCGTATGACGACATCGGCCACGCCCACACCGGAACCCGCCTCTGCCCCGACCCCGCCGACCCCGCCGGCCGCGCCCGACGGGTCCGGTGTGAGCGTGACCGGGCTCGGCAGGGAGTTCCGCATGGGCCGCGGTCGCGTCGTGGCCCTCGGCGACGTCAACCTCGCGACGGCGGAGGGCTCGTTCCTGACCCTGATCGGCCCCTCGGGCTGCGGCAAGTCCACCGTGCTGCGGATCCTGGCGGACCTGGACGCCCCGACGGCCGGGACGGCGCTGGTGCACGGCGAGGCGCCGTCGGTGGCCCGCCGGGCGCACCACCTCGGCATCGCCTTCCAGGACGCCGCCCTGCTGCCCTGGCGGTCGGTCGAGGCGAACATCCGGCTGCCGCTGGAGGTCAGCGGCCTGAAGGCCGAACGCAAGGTCATCAGCGACCTGATCGCTCTCGTCGGGCTGACCGGCTTCGAGCGGGCCCGGCCCGCGCAGCTCTCCGGCGGCATGCGCCAGCGGGTCGCGATCGCCCGCGCCCTCGTCGTGCAGCCCAAGGTGCTGCTGCTCGACGAGCCGTTCGGCGCCCTCGACGACATGACCCGCCAGCGCCTGAACTTCGAGCTGCTGCGCATCTGGAGTGAACGCTCGACGACCACCATCCTGGTGACCCACTCGATCCCCGAGGCGGTCATCCTCTCCGACACCGTCGCGGTGATGACCGCCCGCCCCGGGCGCATCGCGGCGCGCGTCGACATCGACCTGCCGCGCCCGCGCACCCCGGAGATGCTGCGCACCGCCCGGTTCCACGAGCTGCACGACGAGCTGTCCACGCTCCTGTTCGCCGGTACCGGCCCGACGGCAGGGGAGGCCGGATGACCCGGCCCGCGTGGCTCGGCGGGACGATCGGCGTCGTCGGCCTGGTCGCCGTGTGGTGGCTGCTCGCCGTCACGCTGCTCGACCGCGGAAGCGTCGTGCCCACGCCCTGGGAGGTCGTCCGTGCCCTGGGGGACGACCATCGCCTGCTCTGGACGTCCGCCCGGTCGACCGTGTCGATCGCGGCCCAGGGCTGGCTCGTCGGCAACGGCCTGGCGATCGGCCTCGCGGTGCTGTTCTTCGGCGTCCCCGTCGTCGAGCGGGTGCTGCTCCAGATCGGGGTGGCCTCCTACTGCCTGCCGATCATCGCGATCGGCCCGATCCTGACCACGGTCTTCGACGGCAGCACGCCGCAGAAGGCGCTGGCCGGGATCTCGGTGTTCTTCACGACGCTGGTCGGCACCCTGCTCGGCCTGCGCGCGGCCGACCCGGCCAGCCTCGACGTAATCCGGGCCAGCGGCGGCGGCGTCGTCCACCAGATGCGCTACGTCCGGCTGCGCGCAGCCCTGCCGAGCACCTTCGCGGCGCTGCAGATCGCCGCGCCGGCCGCGATCCTGGGTGCGATCATCGGCGAGTTCCTCGGCGCCGACCGCGGCCTCGGGATCGCCATGGTCAACTCGCAGCAGGCACTGGAGGTGCCGCGCACCTGGGCGCTGGCCCTGGTCGCCTCCACCATCGCCGGTCTCGGCTACGCCCTGACCGCGCTGCTGGCCCGGCTGCTGACGCCCTGGGCCCCCCGCGGTAACCCTGGAGGCGCCCGATGAGCACCGTGACGCCGGACACCGCATCGTCCGGCGGCCGTGGCAGCCGGGTGGCGGGGGCGATTGCCGCGCGGGCCGGGCGGACCCTGCTCTCGGTCGTCGCGTCCACCGCGGTGATCGTCGGGCTCTGGTACGCCTTCATCGAGGTCTTCGACCTCAACGCCCTCGTCGCCAAGGACCCCGGGGCGGTCTGGAAGTACCTGTTCACCGAGCCGGACGCCGCCCAGAACCGTTCCGTCATCCTGGACGGCCTGTGGCACACCCTCGGCGACGCCGCGGTCGGCTACGTCGCCGGCACCCTCGCCGCGCTCGGCGTGGCCGTCGCGTTCGTGCTGAACCGCGCGGTCGAGCAGTCGCTGATGCCGGTGGCGATGATGCTGCGCTCGGTGCCCCTGGTCGCGATGACACCGCTGCTCACCCTCGTCTTCGGCCGCGGCCTGCTGGCGGTCTCGGTGATCGCCGGGATCGTCGTGTTCTTCCCGTCCCTGGTGAACCTGGTGTTCGGGCTGCGCTCCGGGCCCGCGGCCGCCGCCGACCTCGTCGTCGCCCACGGCGGCGGGCCGTTCACGGTGCTGCGCAAGGTGGCGCTCCCGAGCTCCCTGCCCGCGCTGTTCGTCTCGGCGCGCATCTCGGTACCTGGCGCGATCATCGGCGCGCTGCTCGCGGAATGGTTGGCCACCGGCAAGGGCCTGGGCTACTTCATGCAACGCGCGCAACAGACGTTCGACTACGGCGGGGTGTGGGCCTCGGTGGTCGTGATCACCGCCGCCAGTGTCGCGGTCCACGCCCTGGTGGGCCTCGCCGAGGCCGTCGTGCTCGCCCGGTACGGGCCCGACCCGACCCGGCGCGGGTGAGCGGCGTGGCACCCCGCGGCGGGCAGCCGGCGGCCGTCCGAGTGCGCAACCGCAGGTCACGGGCTGTGATGTGGCGCACCTGGCACTGCTTGCTTCCTGACACCCCACCACGCGACGTGTCGCTCCCGTACGAGAATGCGGTTGTACAGCAATGCGTCGGAACGTGCGGGTGTGGTCGCGTCGTGGCGGGGTCGAGGTCGGCCCGGCCGCCGCGGGGCTCGCTGCGCGGGTCCGTGGCCGGGCGGTCGGCGGCGTCGACCGGTGAGTTCCGGAGGGCGTCATGACCGCTGAGCGGGACGTCGACCGTACGGTCGACGCCGTCCCCTCCCACGCGCTCCCGGCCGCACCCGTGCCGGTGACACCAGGGCCGGCCGCGCCGGGGGTGGTGCCTGCCGGGCCGTTGCGGTCGCTTCCGCCGCTCGCCGCGCCCGCGGTGGCGCGGGTGCCCGGCCGCCGCCGGGCGACGCCCGTCCCCGGCCGCGCCGGCGCCGCGCGCGGCAGCCGGGCCCCCCGCCCGGTGACGGTGCCCACTCCGCTGTGCGAGCCCCTCACCCCCACCCCGGACGAGCTCGAGCGGCTGCGCGACATCGCCACCGGCCGCGCCGAGGCCGACTTCGCGATCCGCGGCGGGGTGGTCTTCGTCGTCCAGTCCGGCGAGATGATGCGGCGCGACATTCTCATCGCCGGCCGCTACATCGCCGCGGTGACCCGGCCGAGCGCCGTGGGCGCCCGCCGCAGCCTGGACGCGGCCGGCCGGTTCGTGCTCCCGGCCTACGTCGACGCCCGCGCGTCGGTCGAGCGGACGCTGCTCGGCCCGGGGGAGCTCGCCCGGCTCGTCGTCCCGCGCGGCACGGTGACGGTGCTGACCGACCTCGCCGAGATCGAGCAGATCCACGGCCCGCGCGGCCGCTCGCTCGTGCTGCGCACCGGCACACCGCTGCGTGTCCTGCCCCGCGGCCCCGCCGGCACCCGCGACGGGTTCGCCGGCCCGTCCCGTCCCGCCGCGCCGCACGAGGGCAGCGCGCCCTACGACACCACCGGGTCATATGAAGCGACCACGCCGTACGAGGCCACCGCGCCGCACCAGGCCGCCGTCGAGGCCGTGGACGTCGCGCGTGCCGTCCCCCGGCAGGTGAGCCCGCTGACGGGGGTGCCCGGCCCGTTCATCGGGAGCGCCGGGCCCGCCGCGTTCCTGCCGGGCGCCGCCCATCTCGTCGGCGGGCCCGCCGGAGCCGAGATGCCGCCGGTGGGTGGCGGTCTGATCTCCGATCACCTCGACGACCGGGTACGGGAGGAGATCCGAGCGGGCGGCGCCGCCGTCCGTGTCGTCCGGGACGCCACCCTCACCCCCGCGCGCGCCTTCGGCCTCGACCACGTGCTCGGCTCGATCGCTCCGGCCCGGCTCGCCGACCTGCAGATCGTGCAGGACCTGACCGCGCGGCTCCCCCCGGACGTCGTGGTGGCCGGTGGGCGGATCGCGGCCGAGCGCGGCCGCGCGCTGTTCGACAACTTCGACGTGGCCCCGATGTGGGCGTCATCCTCGGTGCGCCTGCCCGCCGGCCTCTACACCGGTTCGTTCACCTCACCCTGCATGCACTGGAGCGGCCGGCGCGACACCCGACTCACCATCGTCGACGTGCGGGCCCCCGCCGTCGCCACCAGCCCGGCGGCCCCGATCGGGGTTTCGAGGGTCTCGGCGTCCTCGGTCGGGCTCGGGCCGCTCGGCGCGGGCGGGGAGCCGCCGCGGGTGACCGTCACCCGGGTGGAACCGACCCTGCGTGACGGCGTCGTCGTCGCCGACCCGTCCCGAGACCTGCTCAAGTCGGCGGTGCTCGACCGGTCCGGCCGGGCCGACCGCGTGCGGGTCGGGATGGTTCGCGGCCTCGGGCTCACCCGGGGGGCGCTGGGAACGACCGCCGGGGCCGCCCCCGGCGACGTGGTGATCGTCGGTGCCGGCGACGCGGACATGCTGACCGCGGCCCGGGCGCTGGAGGGGATGGGGGGCGGGTTCGTCGTCGTCGAGCGCGGCTGGGTGCTGGCCGCCTGCCCGCTGCCGGTGGCGGGCCTGATGAGCGACGCCCCCTGGGAGGCGGTGCTCGGCCAGCTCGCGGCCGTCGACACCGCGGCCCGCGACCTCGGCTGCCGGCTCGCCTCGCCGCTTCGTCTGATCGCCCAGCTCGGCAGGGAGCTGTACGTCCGGCCCTGACGCGGTGGTCAGCCGTCCGAGACGCGCCGCGCCGGCAGCGCCGGGCCGCCCTCCGGGATGGCCCAGCCCCGCAGCGCGGGGTGCGCCGCGGCTGCCGACCCTCGCGGCGCGCCTGCGCTGGCCGCCGTCGCGGAGCCGCGCGGCGCGTCCGCGGCCGCCGTCGTGGACCCGGCGCGTTCGCCGCGCCGCGCGGGGCGCGGCGAACGCGCGTGCAGCTGGCTCGCGTCATCCCGCAGCGCGCGGCGTACCTGGGCGGACGGCACCCAGATCCGCACGCCGCCTCCGCTGGCGACGTCCATCAGGCCGTTGTGAACCATGTCCGTCAGGTGCCGGCGTGCCCGGTCCTTGTCGGTGCCGAGAAGCTCGGCGACGTCGGCCGTCCGCAGCGTGCGCCCGCCCAGCCCGGCGGTGAGAACCAGCAGGTCCGGCAGCGCCAGCGGACGTCCGCCGTACTCGCGGCCGACGGCGAACAGCGCGAACGCGAGATCCGCGGGTTGCCTGGGCAACACGGCGACCACGGTGTCGGCGGTCGAGCCGGTGTGGTCCGGCGCGGCCAGGCCGTTGCGGAGCTGGGCGGCGTGCGCCCGGCGGATCCCCCGTCCGGAGCGGTCGGTGATCCCCGCCCGGCGGAACGCGTCCGCCAGCAGCGGGCTGCGCGGCCGCGGGGGCCGCGCGAGCAGCCGAGCGGCGGGGTCGTGCACCGCGTCGGCGTAGCCACCGGGGCTGGAGATCTCGACGCCCTCACCGGTCCACTGCACGTGGACGGCACCGGCCGCGGTGTAGTCGCGGTGGACGAAGGCGTTGGCGAGCAGCTCGCGGAACGCCTGCTCGGCGTAGGCGGGCACGCCGGTGCGCACCAGCTCGTAACGGATCTCGCGCTCGGGATTGCGGGCCCGGAAACGGGCCAGCAGCTCCTCGGTGAGACGCAGCAGCGGCCAGCGGAAGAAGTCGTTCATCCCGTCCGTGGGCTCGCCGGTCTCCGGCCCGATGACCTGGATGGCGGCCTCGTGGTTCGGCACGTGCGCCCGCAGCGCCTCGGGCTGCCCGAACAGCAGCACCGCCCCCGCGCAGAGGTGGGTGCGGCCGTCCTCGACCAGCGCGACGCCCAGTGACCGCGCGATCTGCTCGTCCGACATCGCGGCGAGCGTGCTGTCGCCGCGGCCCCCGGCGGCACCGACCAGCCGGCGCAACCGGTCGAACTCGCGCGGGTCAAGGTCGTCCCAGCTCGCCGCCGAGACGCTCGCGGCGAAGTCGGCCACTGTCACGTAGGCCCCCTTCATGTCGGCCACTGTCACGTCGGCCACCTGCCTGATCACATGGTAGGTCGGTGCCGTCGTCCGCCGTGCCGGCTTCAGTGTCGGATATCCGCTGCCCTGGTGGGAGAGCCGCGGGCTGCCCTGGCGACGACAGCGGCCAGCACCCGGCGCAGCGCCACGCCAGCCGCGTCCGCGCGGATGCTGACCTCCGCGGCCGTCCCCCCGTCCCCGGAGATCAGAGGGAGTCCGTCGACGGTGAAGCGCTCCTGCAGGGCGAGGTCCTCGTCGAGCACCGCCTGCTCGAAGCGGACGGCCTCGGCCAGCCGGGCGGGATCACCGTCCAGGTCGTCGCGCAGGATGCGGGTGTAGACGCGGGTCGCGGCGGCGTCCTCGGGCTGCAGGCAGAACAGGATCGTGTTGGTGATCCCGGCGTCGGGGTACTCCAGCCGCAGCCGCAGCATGAACGGCGGGCGGTACACGTACGTCGACGTGCGGCGTTGGATGAGCGGGCGGAGCCCGGCCGCGACCCCCGGATCCTCCGGGTTGGCGACCTCCTGATCCATCCGGACCAGGAAGCCGTCGCCGTCGGCGTCCACCCGGTACGGCGCGACGACGGTCTCCTCGCCGGCGCCGATGGTGGCGGCGTGCACGAACGGGAAGTGCGCGGTGTCGAGGAAGTTGTCGGCGAGCAGGCCGGCGCAGGCCGTCGTGCGCGCGGCGGGCAGCCAGGCGTCGTCGAACCCGTCCTCGGCCGCCTCCGGCAGCTCGATGATGTCGGCGAACGGCTCCGCGGGCGCGATCCACACCAGCCCGTGCCGCTCGGTCACCCCCCACGGCGGGATGGCGCGGGCCCGCCGCGGCGCCGGTATCCCCGGGCCGAGCGCCGGTACCGCGGTGCACTCCCCGGACGCGACGAACCGCCATCCGTGGTAGCCGCAGATGATCTCGTGGCCCTCGACCCGTCCCGCCGACAGCGGGGCGAGCCGGTGCGGGCACCGGTCGGCGAAGGCTGCCACCTGGTCGTCGAGCCGGGCCAGCACCCACGGCTCGCCGAGCAGCCGGACGGCGATCGGCTCGTCGGCGAGCTCGGACGACCGGGCGACCGGGTGCCAGCCGTGCCGCAGCGCCGGGTCGGTGTTGGTCAGGCGACCGGTCATCGAGTTTGCCTCCCGGCGGTCAGATCTCCCGCTCCGGTATCCGTCCCTGTCTTCGCTCCGGTCTCGGCTCCGGTCGACTCCGGTCGGCTCCGGTTCTCGGCGCCATCCCATCACCGAAGCGATCCGGGGTTTCGGGCGGGCGCCCGATGTGTGTCACTCCGTGACATTTCGAGGGGTGGTCGTCGTCCGTGCGTACCGGGTCGCCTCCGGCGACTCTCAACAGTGAACACAAAGATACGTAGAGCAGTGTTCGTTGAACATCGACGTAACGTCCCACCACTATCGTCGGGCCCATGACGACGCCCGGCGGTCCGTCCACCGCTCTGCACCGGCCCGGGACGGTCGGCGAGGCCGTCGCCGCCCTCGCCGCCGAGGCACGGGCGGGCCGGCCGGTCGAGCTGCTGGCCGGCGGCACCGATCTGGTGCCCGCGCTGCGCACCGGGACGCGCCCGCCGGCGGCGATCGTCGCGCTGCGCCGGGTGCTGGAGCTGCGGGTGCGCGGGGCAGGCGCGGACACCCTCACGATCGGCGCCGGGGTCACCTACACCGAGCTGGCCGGATGGTCACTCTCGCCCGGCCTGGCGGCGACGTCCCGGGTGGTCGGGTCCGTCCAGATCCGCAACTGCGGGACGGTCGGCGGGGCGCTCGGCTCCGCCAACCCGCGCGGCGACCTCCTCACGTTCCTCACCGCGGCCCAGGCCGAGGTACTGCTCACCTCCGAGGACGGGTCGCGTGCCGCGGGCCTGGACGACTTCCTGAGCGCCGGCCGCCTGCCGGGCGAGCTGGTGACGGCGGTCCGGGTGCCCCGCCCGAGCGGCCCGCAGACCTACCTCAAGATCGGTGGCCGGCAGGCCGCGTTCCCGTCGCTGGTGTCCTGCGCGTTGCTCGTCGACCGGGTCCGCGAGCGGGTCTGCTGCGCCGTGGGCGGCGTGGCTGCCCGGCCGTGGCGGGTGGCCGAGGCCGAGCGGCTGGCCGCCGCCGACGTCGACTGGTCCACCGGGACGGCCCCGGCCGCCCTGGCACGGCGCTTCGGTGAGCTGGCCGCGGCCGGTGTCCGCGCGGCGCCGCCGCTGGGAGAGGACCCGCGCCATCCCCTGGAGTACCGGGTGCACGCGGCCGGCGTGCTGGCCGCCCGGGCCTTCGCTCGATGCCTCACGGCCCGGTCGGCGCCGCGGCGTGAGAGCGCCCCGTGAGCGGCGGCGTGCCTGGTCCTCTGGGCGGGGAGCGCCGGCTTTCCTACCACCTGAGCATCGACGGCGCCCGGCGCGCCGTTACCGGGGCGCGGCTCGAGGAGTCGCTGCTGACGGTCCTGCGGGAGCGGCTCGACGTCACCTCCGTGAAGGACGCCTGCGAGCAGGGCCGGTGCGGGGCCTGCTCGGTGCTGCTGGACGGCCGGCTGGTCACGGCCTGCACCGTCCTCGCCGCCGACGCCGCCGACGCCCGCGTGGTCACCGTGGCCGGGCTGGGCCCGGGTGGGCCGGCCGCCGCGGTGCGCGCCGCCTTCGTCGCGCACGGGGCGGTCCAGTGCGGCTTCTGCACCCCAGGCCTGGTCGTGGCGGTCACCGACCTGCTCGCCCGCCGACCGGGCGCCGACGAGGATGAGATTCAGGAGACACTGGCGGGCAACATCTGCCGGTGCACCGGGTACGGCCGCATCCTCGCGGCGGTCCGCGCCGTCCAGGCGGGGCGGGGCGGCCCGCCCGGGTGGGCATGACCGGCCGGGCGCGAGGCGTCGGGGGGTCGGTGCTCCGTCCCGACGGGTTGGCCAAGGCCGGCGGGACGTTCGTCTACGCCGGCGACCTCAGCGCCCCCGGCATGCTGCACGCCCGGACCCTGCGCTCGCCCCACCCGCGGGCGCGCATCCGGCGGGTCGACACCGCCGCGGCCCTGCGCATCCCGGGAGTCGCCGCGGTGGTGACGGCGGTGGACGTCCCCGGTGTGGCGACCTACGGCCTCATCGTGGCCGACCAGCCGGTCTTCGCCGCCACCGAGACCCGTTACGCCGGCGAGCCGGTCGCCGCCGTCGCCGCGGTCGACGCGCCGACCGCCCGGCGCGCGCTGGCGGCCGTCGAGGTCGAGTACGAGCCGCTGCCGCCCCTCGTCGATCCCGAGGTGGCCGCCGGGCCGGGTGCCGAACCGCTCCACCCGGACGGCAACGTGTTCCGTGAGATCACCCTGAGACACGGCGATCCCGACGCCGCCGGCCCGGTGGTCGTCGAGGACAGCTACCTCGTCGGCATGCAGGACCAGGCCTTCCTCGCGCCGGAGGCGGCGCTGGTCGTGCCGGCCGCCGACGGGGGCGTCGACATGTGGCTGGCCACCCAGTGGCTGCACTCCGACCGCGAACAGATCGCCGCCTGCCTGGGGCTGCCCGAGGAGCTGGTCCGGCTCGAGCTCGCCGGCGTCGGCGGCGCGTTCGGCGGCCGCGAGGACGTCACGCTGCAGGTCCACGGCGCGCTGCTCGCCCGGGCCACCGGGACGCCGGTCCGCATCGCCTACGACCGGGTCGAGTCCTTCCTGGGCCATCCGCATCGCCATCCCGCCCGGATGTGGTTCCGCCACACCGCGACCGAGGCGGGTGACCTGGTCAGCGTGCACGCGCGGATCATCATGGACGGCGGGGCGTACGCGTCGTCGTCCCCCGCGGTGATCGCCAACGCCGTCACGCACGCCGCCGGGCCGTACCGGGTGCCGAACACGCGGCTGGACGGGCTCGTCGTGCGCACCAACAACCCGCCGTGCGGGGCGATGCGCGGGTTCGGGGTCCCGCAGGTCACGATCGGACACGAGGCGCAGATGGACCGGCTCGCGGACCGCCTCCGGATGGACCCGGTCGAGCTGCGGGTGCGCAACGCACTGCGGCCCGGCGACGTCCTGCCCACCGGTCAGGTCCTCGGGCCGCCGCTGCCGGCGCGGGAGGCGATCGAGGCGGTCGCGGCGCGCCCGCTGCCGGCGGCGCTCACCGCCGCCTCGCCGGTGACGGCCCGTCCCGGGGGGCGCGGCGCGCACGCGGACCTCGCCCGCGTCCGCCGCGGCGTCGGATACGCCTTGGCCTACAAGAACCTTCTGTTCTCCGAGGGCTTCGACGACTCCTCCACCGCGCGGGCGCGGCTCGAGCTTGGCGCGGACGGCCGGCCGGTCGCCACGATCCACAGTGCGTGTGCCGAGGTCGGCCAGGGGTTCGTCACGGTCGCCGGGCAGATCGCGCGGACCGAGCTCGGTGTCGACGAGGTCGTGCTGCGCCCCGCCGACACCGGGGTGGGCAGCGCCGGGTCGACGAGCGCGTCCCGCCAGACCTGGATGAGCGGCGGCGCCGTGCGCGGTGCGTGCGTGGCGGTGGTCGACCGGCTGCTGGCCCGGGTGGCACGTCGGCTGGGCCTGCCGCCGGAGGTCGTCGAGGCACCCCGGCGCGCCCTGGTGATCACCGGGGGTGAGATCGTCGGCGCCGAGACGGGGACCCGGCTCACGCTGGCCGAGGCGCTCGCCGCGGGACCGGTCGAAGCCGAGCACACCTTCCACCACCGGCGCACCACCGCGCTGGACGCGCACGGTCAGGGCGATCCGCACGTGGCCTTCGCCGCGGCGGCGCACCGGGCCGTGGTGGACGTCGACCTCGACCTCGGGCTCGTCCGCGTCGTGTCGATGGCGCTCGCGCAGGACTGCGGCACCGTGCTGAACCCGCTGTCGCTGCGCGGGCAGGTCGAGGGCGGCACCGCCCAGGGACTCGGCCTGGCCGTGATGGAGGAGCTGGTGACCGTGGGCGGCGTGGTGACCAACCCGACGCTGCACGACTACCTGCTGCCCACCACGGCGGACGTCCCCGCGCTGGACTTCGTGGCACTCACCCACCCGCAGCCGGACGCGCCTTACGGGGTGAAGGGCGTCGGGGAGACCCCGACCTGCACGGCGACCGCCGCGGTCCTCGCCGCCGTCCGGGCGGCGGTCGGGCGGGACCTGCGCCGGGTACCGGTCCGCCCGGTGGACCTCGTCGATCTCGCGGATCCGGTCGATCCGCTGGGCGGTGCTCCGTATCTGGGGAATAAGGCAGCCTGGGGGCAGCCTGGGGAGATGGAACGCGGATGAGCGGATGAGTGGTGGGCAGGCCGGTATCGCGACGCCGCCGGACGCCGTCGAGGTGATCCGGTCGCGTCGGGTCGTACTGCCCGACGGCGAGTGCCCCGCGGCCGTCCACGTCGTCGACGGCCGGATCACCGCGGTCACCGCGCCGGGCGAGGTGCCATCCGGCGTCGCCGTCACCGATCTCGGCGACCTCGTGCTCATGCCCGGCGTGGTCGACACGCATGTCCACGTCAACGAACCCGGCCGGACCGAGTGGGAGGGCTTCGCCAGCGCCACCCGGGCCGCGGCGGCCGGCGGCGTGACGACGATCATCGACATGCCGCTGAACTCGATCCCCCCCACCACCTCGCTGGACGCGCTGGCCGCCAAGCGGGCGGCGGCCGAGGGCCGGGTCGCCGTCGACGTCGGTTTCTGGGGCGGGATCATCGGCGCCGACGCCCGCCGGCTCGACGACCTCGCCGCGCTGCACGACGCCGGCGTGTTCGGGTTCAAGGCGTTCCTGGCACCCTCAGGGGTCGAGGAGTTCCCGCACGTGAGCCTCGACGTGCTCGCCGCCGCCTCCCGGCACGCCGCCCGGATGGACGCCCTCACCGTCGTCCACGCCGAGTCGCCCTCCGTGCTCGCAGAGGCGCCTGAGGCGGCCGGCCGCACGTTCGCCAGCTGGCTGCGCTCCCGCCCGCCGGCCGCCGAGAAGGCCGCGGTGGCCTCGCTCGCGGCGCTCACCGCCTCGACGGGCGCGCGTCTGCACGTCCTGCACCTGGCGGCGGCCCAGGCGCTCGACGACGTCGTCTCCGCCCGCGAGGCCGGCCTGCCCATGACCGTCGAGACCTGCCCGCACTACCTGACCTTCACCGCCGAGGAGGTCCCCGACGGCGCGACCGTCTTCAAGTGCGCGCCGCCCATCCGGGAACGCGCGAACCTGGACCGGCTCTGGGACGGCCTGGCCGCCGGCCTGTTCGCCGGCGTCGTCACCGACCACTCGCCAGCCACCCCGGCGCTGAAATCCGTCGAGACCGGTGACTTCGGGACGGCCTGGGGTGGCATCGCCTCCGTCCAGCTGGGCCTGGCCGCGGTGTGGACCCAGGCACGCCGCCGCGGGCACGGCCTCGTCGACGTCGTCCGGTGGATGTGCTCCGGCCCCGCCGACCTGGTCGGGCTGGGCGCGCCGGGGCTCGGCACCGGCGGGGCGGGCGCCGCACCGAGCGGCACCAAGGGACGCATCGCCGTCGGCGCCGACGCCGACCTTGTGATCTTCGACCCTGACGCCACGTTCGTCGTCGAGCCGTCCCTGCTGCACCACCGCCATCCGCTCACGCCCTACGCTGGGCGAACGCTTGACGGCCTCGTTCTGGCGACCTACCTGCGGGGCCGGCGGGCGGACGGCGACCGGCCCGCACGCGGCCGGCTGCTCGCCCAGTGACCCACCAGCCGCGCCCCGGCTCGTCGCGGGCCTGCGCCCGTGTCCAGCAGCCCGTCCTGTCCGCCTGAGCAGCCCGAGCAGAAGAAGGAGCCCGCACGCTTGACGTCCTCCCCCGCGTGAACGCGAGGGATTCCAACTCCTACACACCCACCAGAGGAGGTGTGGAGTGTTGAGGTTCGCGGTTCGCGGGCGTGACCGACGCCGCCCCTCCCCGCGTGGTCACGGCCCGTCCAGCCGCGATGTTGCATGCCGCGTTCACGTCCGCGTTGGTCGTGTGCCCGCAGGCGACGCACCGGAACACCGCTTGGCTCTCGCGGTTCCCGGGCGCCACATGCCCGCAGGACGAGCAACACAGGCTGGTGTAGGCGGCCGGGATCTTCTCCACCCGGCCGGGTGCTTTCTGTTCCAACCGCCGGGCAAGCAGACCCCAGCCGTTGGCGAGGATGCCCCGGTTCAGTCCGGCTTTCTGGCGAACATTGCGGCCCGGCTGGT
>NZ_UBIZ01000676.1:0-445 GCF_900465275.1 Parafrankia sp. Ea1.12
GGAACAGGAGTGAGGACCTTGGCGGCGGAGACGGGGACCTGGGCGAGCCTGCGCGCGCGGCACCTCGTGCACGAGGACGAGACGATGCTGGCGCTCGACAAGCCCGCCGGGATCTCGGTCATGGGGGAGCGCCACGACACCGACCTCGTCCGCCTGGCCGCGGCGCTGGGCGAGGAGCTCTTCCCCGTCCACCGCATCGACAAGGTCACCTCGGGGCTGATCCTGTTCGCCCGCGAACTACGCTTTCACGGTGACCTGACCCGCCAGTTCGCCCGGCGCACCGTCGACAAGTGCTACCTGGCGCTCACCCGCACCCGCGGTCTGCCCGCGGCCGGCATCATCGACCTTCCGCTCAGCGTCGGGCGCAAGAACCGGGTCCGCATCGCCGCCAACCGCGCCGACATCCTCGCCGAGCCCACGAGACCGGAGCCTATCTCGTATGCCG
>NZ_UBIZ01000673.1:0-459 GCF_900465275.1 Parafrankia sp. Ea1.12
CCCACCTGCTGGCCACCCACGACATCCACCCCCACCACCTCACCGGCCACTCCATCGGCGAAATCACCGCCGCCCACACCGCCGGCATCCTCAGCCTCACCGACGCCGCCATCCTCGTCACCACCCGCGCCTGGCTCATGCAGAACATCACCACCCCAGGCCTGATGATCAGCATCAACGCTCCTCACCAGAGCATCCGCGACATCCTGCGCAACCACCCCGGCATCGACATCGCCGCCCACAACAGCCCCACCCACACCGTCATCTCCGGCGACACCCAACCCACCCGGGACGCCGCCGACGAACTCACCGCCCACGGTCACCACACCCGCCCGCTCCACACCAGCCACGCCTTCCACAGCCACCACCTCGACACCATCCTCGACCAGTTCCACCACACCACCAGCGCTCTCACCTACCACCCACCCCGCACCCGATGGCCGTTCGCCCGCGCGTCCG
>NZ_UBIZ01000670.1:0-3687 GCF_900465275.1 Parafrankia sp. Ea1.12
GGGGGGCGGCTGGAAACGGAGCATGCCATGGACGGTCGGGATGAAAAACGCGGGGGAAACCACGCGGACAAAGGTACCGGACCTTGTGCCTAAAGCGAGATGCCACCGCGCCAGTCGCCTACCCTACTCGATTTCACTACTATTTACGAGTTCGCGGAACCACTGTTGCAATACAAGCTTGCCGTATGTCTCGCGCTGTGTTTCTTCTCCGGACTCTATAGAATCATCTACTAGCTTGAGGGCATCCCACTTTCCCCGATACAGGCTATACAGCCGAATCGAGTCTTTGGAATCAAGTACGAGCGGATACCTTTCGCCGCTAACGCAAACCAAGTCGTAGTTTGGCTCGGTCGAGCCAATTTCTTCCAGTTGATAGCGATCTAGCCATAGTACATGTGTTTCGATAGTACTGTTCTCAACGGAAATCGGTATATTCGGAATGTATCCCGGATTACTGATATGCGCCGAACGACCTACAGAAATTCCACGCACGGTACAGCGAGTTACTGGGACGATGCTACTCGCTGGACCCGTTTCGAGTTTATTAAACAGTTGAAGCGGGGAGGCATTCGACCCAATCGCGAGAACAGGGAATCTTGCATTCATATGGGCCGCATTGAGGGCAAGTAGAGCGAGGCTTAGGCGGGAGATGGGGGCGTTTCTCTCTCCACTGACGCCAAGAGGACCTCCATCCACTCTGAGCATCCACTGTCCAATCCTTCGTTGCCGTATTGGCCTTAGCTTGTAGAGCCACGATCCCGCCAGGAGGAAGTTTTTTTCACTAATATCACCCGGATAAGACAGTGGATCGTCGATTGGGCCGATCGTCGGCGGTTGTGGGAGCGCAGGAGACACCGGTTTTTCGTACCACTTTTAGTTCGCACTTTCCAGCTGGAGTCCCACGAAAGAACCTCGGGAACTTACTGGTTACTCGCTTTTCAGTGATAGGTCCGAATGGCGGACACCAGCAATTTTTTCGTCCCGCGATTAATCCTATGCACATTCAAAGGACGATGCATCGTCAGAAGTCCGCTGCTCCTACCCCTGCACGGGTAAGGCCCGAAGTCACCTACTGCACACGAACCAGCACAAAAAATGCTATCTAGTCTCTGGAATGCTACCCGTGGGACGATCGTTGAAGTGGTGACGTCGCTCCTATGGGAAGAGGATCTATGTTCGGGTTGGTCGTCCGGTTCAATCTGCTGCCTGGCGCTGCAGGCAGGTTTGACCGGTTGGTTGCGGAAACGCTGCCGCTGATCGTGTCGTCGGAGCCTGGCACGCTGGTTTATGCGACGCACGTGGTCGAGGGCGAGCCTGACGCGCGGATCTTCTACGAGGTCTACCAGGACCGGGCCGCGTTCGACGAGCACGAGCGCCAGGAGCACGTTCGTCGCTTCCTGTCGGCCCGTGAGGAGTTCCTCGCCGGGCCACCGCGCGTGGAGTTCTTGACCGGTGTCGGCGGCAAGGGCCTGCCGGATGGTACGCAGTGACCGAGCCGACCCAGACACTTGGTGAGCGTGTGGCCTTCCACCGCAAGCGCCGCGGCCTGTCTCAGGTGGAGTTGGGCCGGTTGATCGGCCGGTCCGAGAGCTGGGTTTCGCAGGTCGAGCGGAACGCGCGCAAGGTCGACCGGTTGTCGGTGCTCGCGCAGGTCGCCGATGTGCTTGGTGTTCCGGTGACCGACCTCGCGCCCGACGTGCCGACGGAAGCCGTCGCGTCGGAGTCTGAGCCTTGGCGAGACGCGCTGCGCCTGGCGCTCACCGGGCATCCGGCGCTGTCGGCCGTGGCCTCTGCGCCCACGGCCGACAGCGGCACCAGTGAGGACTTCGGTGAGCGCACGGAGCAGGCGTGGACGCTCGTCCACGGGTCGCGGTACTCAGAGGTCGGGCCGTTGCTCGTGTCGCTGATCGCCGATCTGGAGCAGGCGTTGCGCTCCGTGCCGGCTGATCAGCGAACGTCTGTTGCCGAGGCTCTGGCGAGCGTGTACCAGGCTGCTGCCGCGGTGCTCGCGAAGGTCGACGACATGGAAGCCGCCTGGCTCGCGTCCGACCGTGCTCTCTTCACCGCTGAGGCAGCGGGCGACGTGGCCCTCGTGGCCGCAGGCCAGTTCCGCCTGGCGCTGGCGATGCTCAGCGCCGGCCGGCTCCAGCAAGCGCAGCACGCTGCGACGACGGCAGTCACCGCGCTCCGCCCGCGGCTACCGGGACTCGGCATCGAAGCGACGTCCGTAGTCGGCGCCCTGTGCCTGGTTCGGGCGGTCAGCGCGGCGCGCGCCAGCGACCGCCGCACCGCCTGGCAGGCCATCGGCGATGCCGAGGAGCTGGCCGCGACGGTGGGCGCCGGACGGAACGACTTCAACACGGAGTTCGGGCCCGCGAACGTCGCCCTCCATGAGGTGTCCGTGGCGGTCGACCTGGGAGACGCTGGCGACGCACTTGACCGCGCTGCCCGGATCGACACCGCCGGCCTCTCGCCGGAACGCCGCGCTCGCTTCCTGGTCGACGTGGCCCGCGCCCACGCGCAGCGTCGCGCCCGGGGCGACGCCTTGTCCGCGCTGCTGGAAGCGGAGCAGGTAGCCCCTGAGCAGATCCGTGATCATCCGAAGGTTCGGACTCTCGTCCGCGATCTGCTTCAGGACCTGAGTCAGCGCTCTGACCAGGAACTTCGGGCGCTGGCGAGCCGATGCGGAGTACCGATCTGAGGGACCCGCACAGAAAGTACTAGACAACATCTGAAGTGCGACCCATACTTCAGGTGCGGGTTGGCGGCGCCACCGGCGCCGCCTTCGCCGTTTCTGGGACGACTCCACCGCCCCAGAACGAGCGGACCCCGGCGCGGTGACTCCACCACCGGCCGGGGTCCTGATCCGACCTGTCTAGGAGGTCAGACCGTTATGAAGTGTGCCCTGTCGCCGATGCTGTCGGCGGACAACCTGAAGGACGCGACGGTCCGCGAGGTCGAGCGGATCGCCCGTGAGCTGTTGAAGCGGGGCGGGAAGTGACCGCGCTGGCGTCCGTGGCCGCGCCGGGGCTGACCGCCCCGGCGCCGTCCGGCCCGTTCGCGTTCGCGCTGCGCCTGGCTGCCGACCTGCTCGACCAGATGCGCGCGGCCGACCCGGACATCCGGGTGTCGGTCAGCGCGATGGACAGCATCGGGCCGGACCTTCCCGAGGTCCGGTTCCTCACCCACGGGACCGACCAGCGTTCGCTGGCGTCGCTATCCGGCGCCACGTTCTCCCTCGACGTCCCGGTGACCGTGTCCGACCCGTCGCCGACCCTCGACGGCGGGGCGTGGGTCGGCGGGTTCATGGTCCGCGACGGGATCAAGGTGACGTTCCGGGCCGGTCTGCACGACCCGGAGGTCATCGCCGCCGCGCGGCGGATGTTCCCCGACGGCACCGGGGGTTGGTGATGGCCGATCCCGCCGAGCGGGAGCCGTCGGCCCGGGAGTTGGCGGCGATCGAACGAGAGTGGCCGCTGATCGCCGCCGACCTTGCCGTCCTCGACGCCGAGATCACCATCCTGGCCGCCGACGAGCAGGTCTCCGATCTCGCCTGGCGGCGCCTGGCCCACGCCCACGCACAAGCCCGCACCTGAAGTATGGGTCGCACTTCAGATGTTGTCTAGTACTTTCTGTGCGGGTCCCTCAGATCGGTACTCCGCATCGGCTCGCCAGCGCCCGAAGTTC
>NZ_UBIZ01000669.1:0-414 GCF_900465275.1 Parafrankia sp. Ea1.12
ACGCAGGCGTCGACGATGCTGGCCGTGGACTTTTTCCACGTGGACTGCGCCATTACGCTCCAGCGTCTGTACTGCTTCTTCGTCATAGAGGTCGGCTCCCGCTCCGTCCACATCCTCGGGGTCACCTCCCACCCCGACGGCCCGTGGACCACCCAACAGATCCGCAACCTCCTCCTGGACCTCGGCGACCGGACGGCCGACTTCCAGGTCCTGGTCCGCGACCGCGCCGGACAGTTCACCGCATCGTTCGACGCGGTCCTCGCCGACGCCGGCATCACCACGGTCAGGATCCCACCCCGGACTCCGCGGGCGAACGCCTACGCGGAACGGTTCGTCCGCACCGTCCGGACGGAAGCCACCGACCGGATGCTGATCTTCGGTGAACGGCACCTGCGCACCGTCCTGGCCGAGTAC
>NZ_UBIZ01000668.1:0-261 GCF_900465275.1 Parafrankia sp. Ea1.12
CGCGGTTGCGCAGCAGCTTGCGCCGGGCCTTCCACTCCGTGGTCCGGCCACGCCGGCCGCGGACGCTTCGGGTGAGACGGCGGCGCACCAGATTGAGCATCTTGTTCGCAAGCTGCACCACATGGAAATGATCGACCACCACGGTGGCCTGCGGCAGTCCGGTGCGGATCGCCGCCCGACACAACGGGGACATGTCGATGGCCACGAAACGAACCCCCTGGCGCCAGGTGAGCGGGGTGTCGGCCGGCCAGGCCAGCACAT
>NZ_UBIZ01000666.1:0-2148 GCF_900465275.1 Parafrankia sp. Ea1.12
GGGTATCCGGGTCGCCGCCCGGAGCCGGGCCCGAAGCCCTGGCGGCGACCCGGATACCCGTGGCCGGGGCCGGCGGACCGACGATCCGCGGCCCGGTGCCCGTACCGGCGCTGGCACTCGTGCCGCTGGCATCCGTGGCGATGCTGACGCTTGTGGCAGGGCTGACACCGGCACTCGCGCTCGTGCCGGAGCCGGCGCTCGTGCCGGGACCGGCGCTCGTGGCGGCGTTGGTCGCCGTTCCCGCGCTGGTGCCGGCGCCCGCGCCGGACCACCCCGGACGGCCGTCGTCGATCACAGGACCACCTTCTCCTCACCGACGGCGGTGGACCTCCCGGGCGTCCTCCCGGCCCGGCGCCCGTCCCGCGTGATCAGCGGAATCATCGTGACCCCTCCCGGCCCTCGCGCGGCCGAACCGGACGCGGACGCGCGGATGCCCCGCCCTGCCCTAACCCACAGAACAACAAGTGTCCACGACGGGAACACCGCCACTCATTCGGGACCTCACCGACGACGCGCCGTAACCCCACGCTGAGACAACCAGGCGTTCCGTATCCGTCCGGTGGCCCCGGCGGCCCGGCGCGAACCGGTCGGACGGGCGTCGCCGGGCGTCGCCGGGCGCGCCGGTTTGCGTCCCGCCAGCGGGGCGTGTGTTGTCGGGGCCAGCGCTCAGGCGAACCGCGGACAGCGACGGATCGGGGCGGGAGAGATCATGAGTGAGACCGGCCAGGCTCAGCTGCCCCCGCGGGGCGGGCCCGGACTGCCGCAGGTCCGCCGGCTGGTCACCGCGATACCCGGGCCGCGCTCGGTGGAGCTGGCGAAACGCCGGTCCCAGGCGGTGGCCCGCGGGGTCGGCGAAACCCTGCCCGTCTACGTCGCGGCGGCCGGCGGTGGCGTGCTGGTGGACGTCGACGGGAACTCGCTGATCGACTTCGGTTCCGGCATCGCGGTGGTGAGCGTCGGCAACGCCGCCGACGCTGTCGTGGAGAACGTGCGCGAGCAGGCCGGGCTCTTCACCCACACCTGTTTCATGGTGACTCCCTACGAGGGCTACGTCACCGTGTGCGAGGAGCTCGCCCGGCTCACCCCGGGCCGGCACGAGAAACGGTCCGCCCTGTTCAACTCGGGCGCCGAGGCGGTCGAGAACGCGGTGAAAATCGCCCGGGCCCACACCGGACGGTCCGCCGTCGTGGCGTTCGCGCACGCCTACCACGGCCGGACGAACCTGACGATGGCACTGACCGCGAAGTCGATGCCCTACAAGCACCACTTCGGGCCGTTCGCCCCGGAGATCTACCGGATGCCGATGGCCTACCCCTACCGCTGGCCGGGCGGCCCCGCCGCATGCGGCGAACAGGCCGCGGCCCAGGTGGTGGAGACGATCGCCACGGAGATCGGCGCGGAGAACGTCGCCGCGCTCGTCATCGAACCGATCCAGGGCGAGGGCGGCTTCATCGTCCCCGGCACCGGCTTCCTGACCCGACTGGCCGAGTTCTGCGCGCAGACCGGGATCGTGTTCGTCGCCGACGAGGTGCAGACGGGCTTCGCCCGCACCGGCGACATGTTCGCCTGCGAGCACGAGGGCATCGTTCCGGATCTGATCGTCACCGCGAAGGGCATCGCCGGCGGCCTGCCGCTCGCCGCGGTCACCGGACGCGCGGGAATCATGGACTCACCCCACGTCGGCGGCCTCGGCGGGACCTACGGCGGCAACCCGGTCGCCTGCGCCGCCGCGCTCGGCGCGATCGCCACCATCGAGCGCGGGGACCTCACCGCCCGCGCCCGCCACATCGAGCGGATCGCGATGCCCCGTCTGCTCGCCCTACGCGACCGCTACCCGTTCATCGGGGACGTCCGCGGCCGCGGCGCCATGCTCGCCCTCGAACTCGTCGCCGACCCGACCGAGGGAACGCCACCCAACCAGCCCGCGCCCGCGCCCGCGCCCGACCGGATGGTGACGGTGGCCGCCGCGGCAGAGGCCCACCGCCGCGGGCTCGTCCTGCTCACCGCGGGCACCTGGGGCAACGTGCTGCGCCTGCTGCCCCCACTCGTGATCCCCGACAACCTCCTCCTCGAGGGCCTGGACATCCTGGACGAGGTCTTCGCCGACATCGCCAGGCACCGCCCCCGCCCCCGACTCCAGGGTCACTG
>NZ_UBIZ01000665.1:0-2158 GCF_900465275.1 Parafrankia sp. Ea1.12
CCGTGCATCCCAGGATTACCGCCTCGGCGTTCCCTGGACGTCCCGCCGGTCATCACTCCGACGGGCGGACGCGGGATCTCCCGGTTCTCGTGCTTGGAGATTCCGTGCATGCCATGGTTCTCTGACCGCGCCGGGCCCACCGGGAACTCGCGACTAACGCTCCCGGCGGTGTTGCCTTCCACGGATCTGAACGTGTCGGCGCCCTGGAACTGTTCATTTCGCGGCTCAATCACCCGGCCTACACGTGCCCCTACCAACGCTTCAGCAGCCCCCTTACGGAAGCAGCCACATGGCTCGGGGTCGTCGTGGGTCGCTACTCCTTCGACGTAGAGCTCTTCCATCTCCTTCTCCAAGCCGGTTTATCCCGGCGCTACCAGATCTTGAATGGTCAGGGTCTGGCTGGAGATCCGTCGCGTCGGCGAAAGCTCGAAGGCGGCCGGGGCGCCGGGACGGCCGGGGGCCGACATACCGGCGAGCGCGCGCATGCGCTTGCCGGACTCGCCGGAGAGCTCCTGCTGAGGCCCGCTTCGCGAGCGAGTAGGCCGCGCCCGGTCCGTCGAACAGCGCAGCGGTCGAAGACGTCCTGGCGGATCGACTTTCCTCAAGATCGGCAAGATAGAGGCCGACTGTCAACGCCGTTGATTATCTTGGACTCAGGATCCGCGAAGAGCGGCTGGTCAGCGGGCGGACATCGAGGCTCGACGGGCTCGCCAGGACAGCAGCGACCAGCGAGAGGCGGCGCTCAGCGCCGAGCCGACACTGGCGAAGGACCCCACGCTGAGGATGGACGCGGCTGACCCGATCGACCCGATCGACAGCACGGAACCGACCGAGCCGATGGAGAGCACCGACCCCTGCGACCACAGGCACAGGACGGAATCCTGAGAACCGATCGACCACCGTGAGCCAGAGCTGGGACGCATGTACACATCATTCCAGCAGGGCTCTGATGTCCGACTCGGCTCACGTTGATCGGCTCGTTCGTATCGTCGACGACCTGCAGCCGGCTACCAGCGTCAGGACTTCCCCGCATCCCGATGGGCCGGCGGCAGGCCCCGCGGCTGTTCGCGGAACCCCCGGTAGGGTGATCAGCCATGCCGGCACAACCCCTGCGGGACATCCTCGAGCCGGGCTGGGCGAAGGCCCTCGAGCCAATGGCCGATCGCATCGCCGCCATGGGTGACTTCCTGCGCGCGGAGATCGCGGCGGGACGCAGCTACCTACCGGCGGGCCAGCACGTGCTACGAGCCTTCCAGCAACCCTTCGACGACGTCCGCGTACTCATCGTCGGGCAGGATCCCTACCCGACCCCGGGCATGGCCATCGGGTACAGCTTCGCGGTCGCGCCCGAGGTACGCCGGCTCCCGGGCAGCCTGGAGAACATCTTCCAGGAGCTGTGCACGGATCTCAACGTGCCCAGGCCCACGAACGGCGACCTCACACCGTGGACCCGACAAGGGGTGCTACTGCTGAACAGGGTGCTGACCACGGCGCCGCGCCAGCCCGGCGCACACCGAGGCAAGGGCTGGGAGGAAGTCACCGAGCAGGCGATCCGCGCCCTGGCCGCCCGCGGCACCCCGCTGGTCGCGATCCTCTGGGGCGCCGACGCACGCAGCCTGCGCCCCTTCCTCGCCCCCACCCCGACAATCGAGTCCGCCCACCCGTCGCCCCGCTCCGCGGACCGCGGCTTCTTCGGCTCCCGACCGTTCAGCCGCGCCAACAACCACCTGCTCGAACAAGGCGCCCAACCCGTCGACTGGCACCTTCCCTAGCGGTCTCGGTCGGCACCGAGGGCCGGGCGCCGCGCGGCCGCGTCACGCCGTACCGCGTCATGCCACGACACAGCCTGGCTTCAGGGCGCGTCCGGGGGGCCGTCCAGTAGCCGCGGGTCCGCAGGTGCTCCACGGTGACAGCGGCGCAGGAGCGCACGTGCTCCTCGCTGGTCCGCGCCGCCGCCACGACGTCGCCCGCCCGGATCTCGGCCAGCAACAGCTCGCGGTACCGGGCCTCGTTGTCCACCCAGGCCGGGGAGTCGTAGTAGAAGCTGCCCTGGAGCACGCCGCCGAGGAACTCCAGGATCGCGTCGAGCCGCGGTGACTTTCCGGCGGTGGCGATGATCTGGAAGAACCGGCGGTCGAGGCTCCTGCGGCGGGCCTCG
>NZ_UBIZ01000664.1:0-1540 GCF_900465275.1 Parafrankia sp. Ea1.12
GGCCGGTTGTGACTGTGCGTAGCGCCGGTGATTCCGGGAAGTAGGACGCACCCGCCATTCGGCATGATCGCTCTTGCTGAAGGAAGTGATCGCCGAGTGGACGGGTGCGCGTGTTCGAGGGTAGCGGGCTGGCGTTGGCGGAGTTCCTGGGGTTGGCCGGGGTGGTGGTTACGGCGGTGGAGCGGGAGAGGGACGGTTCCTGGTCGCTGCATGTGGCCGGCCCGGTGGTGGCCTGCTGCCCGCGCTGCGGCGAGCCGTCGGGGCGGATCAAGGAGTTCGTCGGGCAGCGGCTGGCGCACCTCGTCGTCGCGCCGGCGCGGGTGACCGTCCACAAGCCGCGGTTGTTCTGTGACCAGTCCGGCTGCGAGCAGGGCAGTTTCGTCGAGAGCGGGCCGCTGGCGGCGCGGGGCGCGCGGGTGTCGACGGTGGGGCGGAAGGCGGTCGGCCACCTGGTCGGGGACTGGGGGGTGCCGGTCAGCAGGGTCGCTGGTGCGGTCGGGGTGGCCTGGTGCACGGCCCAGGACGCGTTCGCCGTGGTCGCCGACGCGGCGGGGGTCGTGGCCTTTGGCCCCGTCGGCGAGGACACGGTCGTTCCCGGCGCCGAGGACGGGGTCACGGAAGCCGGCGCCGACGCGGCCGAAGGGGAGGGCGGCGGGCCGGTGAGGCGGTCGGTGTCCGGGCCGTTGCCGCCGGTCGGGGTGCTCGGGCTCGACGAGCACCGCCGGGGCCGCCCGCGGTATCACCGCGACCCCGACAGCGGCCGGTGGGTCGAGGACGCCGACCGTTGGCTCACGGTGTTCGTCGACCACGCCGGCCACGGCCTGCTCGGCCAGGTCGAGGGCCGGACCGTCGCCGGCACCGCCGCCTGGGTCCTGTCCCAGCCCGCTGCCTGGCGGGCCGGGATCTGGGCCGTCACGATCGACATGTCGACGGTCTACAAGGCGGCGGCCCGGGCCGCGCTGCCCGACGCCATGCTCGCGGTCGACCCCTTCCACGTGACCCAGCTCGCGAACAAGGTGATCGGCGACGTCCGCCGCCGGGTCACCCAGGAGCACCACGGTCGCCGCGGCCGCGCCGACGACCCCGAATACAAGATCAAGGGACTGCTCGTGCGCCGGGAGGAGGCCCTCTCCCCGGCCGCCCGCGGCCGGCTGCTGTGTACCCTGTCCGACCTTGGCGACCGCGGCCGGCAGATCACCGCCGCCTGGCGCGCCAAGGAGCTCCTGCGCGCCGTGCTCGCGCTCGCCGCGCACCGCTCCGGCCACCCGATCACCCGCTCCGACGTCTCCAACGCCCTGACCAGGTTCTTCACCTACTGCGCCACCGTCGGCGAGACCGTCCCCGAGATCACCGTTCTCGCTGAGACGATCTCCAAGTGGCGTGCCGAGATCGCCAACGCGGTCCTCCACTCCCTGTCCAACGCGGCCACGGAGGGCGTCAACCGGCTCGTCAAGCTCGTCTACCGGACCGCGTTCGGCCTGCGCAACGTCACCAACCAGCAGCTCCGCGCCCGCTACTTCGCCTCCCGCGCGACCCGCCC
>NZ_UBIZ01000661.1:0-1540 GCF_900465275.1 Parafrankia sp. Ea1.12
CGGTAGTTGTCAAGTCAAGCGAGACAGTGGGTTGTTAGTCGACTGGCTGTGGGTCTGGCTGGTTGATCCACGCGGTGTCGGGTAGGCGGGGTGGCCGTGGCCTGCGGCTGAACCGTGCGGGGTAGGCGGCGTGGGCACGGTCGAGGGTGGCCTGGCGGTGGGCCTGGACCTGGACGGCGGTGCCGTAGTGGACCGAGGCGGGGGTGTGAAACCCGATCCCCGAGTGGCGATGCTCGTGATTGTAGGCGGTGAAGAATCCCTCGCAGAACCGGCGGGCGTCGTGCAACGACCCGAACTGGGCGGGGAAATCGAAGCTGTACTTGAGGGTCTTGAACTGCGCCTCCGAGTACGGGTTATCGTTGGAGACACGGGGCCGGGAATGTGACCGGTGGACGTCGAGGTCGACGAGAAGCGCCGATACCGGTTTCGATATCATCGCACCGCCGCGGTCAGCGTGGATCGTGTGCGGTGAGGTTCCGTTGCGGGTGACCGCGTCGGCGAGGAAGTCCTTCGCGACGACCGCGTCTTCCGCGGCGGCAACAAGCCATCCGGTGACATACCGCGAGTAAATGTCGAGGATGACGTAAAGTTTGTACCAGATTCCTTTCGCTGGTCCTTTCAGTGCGGTGATATCCCACGTCCAGACGTGGTTCGGTCCGGTCGCGGACAGCTCGGGTCGGACCCGGGGTGGGTGGGTCGCCTGGGCGCGGCGTTCCCGGGACTGACCGGCCGTGCGGGCGATGCGGTACATCGTCGACATCGAGCACCAGTACCGGCCCTCGTCGAGCTCCCGGGCCCAGACCTGCGGGATCGCCAGGTCCTGGTACGCCGGGCTCGTCAGGACCGCCAGGACCTGGGCGCGTTCGGTGTCGGTCAGCGTGCCCGGCGGCGGGGTCCGTGCCAGCCACGGCCCGTGCAGCCGGCCGCCGGGTGCGCTGTGGCGGTAGTGCGTCGCGCGGGAACGCCCGGTCAGCGCGCACGCCTGAGTCACCGGGATGTTCGCCGCGCGGAGGTCGTCGAAAGCGTCGTTCAGGATCTGGTCGGCGGCTGGTCGGTATCCGCGCTCCCGGAGACCTGTTCCAGAAGCGCGCGCGCTTTTCCCATGATGTCCAGCGCGGTTTCGGTGGTCGCGAGACGGGCTTTCAACCGTTCGTTCTCCCGGCGGAGCCTTTCCAGCTCGACCTGCTCGGCCGACTTCCCGGGCTTCTTCTCCGGCACGCGGCCAGCGCCGGTCATTCCCGCGAGCGCGCCGGCGTCACGGGCCCGGGTCCACTCCAACACATGGGAGGAGTACAGGCCCTCCCGGCGTAGGATCGCGCCTTTCTCACCGTTCGCCGCGTTCTCGTACTCGGTGACGATCCTCAGCTTGTACGCAGCGCTGAACACCCGCCGCGACGGACGCGGCGCCGGATCACGCGACGGCGGGGACTCGCCCGGGCTCTCCTGCGACTCTGACTCCACGAACACAAGGATCTCCGATCACCCCTCCGTAGCCAACCCGCACCCGCGAGGGTGTCTCACACGAGTCTGACAGGGAGGG
>NZ_UBIZ01000660.1:0-2181 GCF_900465275.1 Parafrankia sp. Ea1.12
GCCGTCAACAGGTTGTACACGGCGGTGTCGGGTGCGGCGGGTCACTCCACACCCCCGGAGTGGGACCACATCCCGGAGTGGGACCACATTGGGACTACCGGGGGTTTTCGGGTGCGGTCCGGTGCGCTTCCCAGTCTGTGCGGGGTGTGGTCGAATCGCGCGGTGCTCGGCCCTGGGTACCCGACCGATCCGGCGGGGTCGGGTGCGGTAGCGGGGCCGGTGGGGTTCCGGACCGTCCGTTAGACAACGGTGTCGTGGCGGGTAGCGCGGCGGCTCCGGTTCGAAGGACGGTCCGGATCCCGACCGGCCCACACCAGCCCCCACCGCGCTGCGGTGACCTGACCCGCGGCTGGTCCAGCAGGCGGGCTCAGAGCAGGTCGTGCAGGGTCTGTCCGCGCAGCACGGTGCGCAGGCAGCGTGGCGCGCTGCCGGTGCGGTCAAGCTGGTCAAGGAGAACATCCAGTGGCCCGGCGGGCTGGGTGGCCGGCGGCCCGGCGGGCCGCGGCGGGTGGGGGCTCTCCCAGATCGCGAAGGTCGCGGGCGCGCCGACGGTGATCCGTCCAGCACCGTCGGCGCCGGCGCGGGCGGCCAGCCAGCCGCCGCGGGTGGCGGCGGTGAACGCCGCGGCCCCGCTGATCCGCGCGGACGGGGTGTGATGGGTGGCCGCGGCGTGTACCGCTCCCCACGGGTCGAGGGGGGTGACGGGACTGTCGGAGGACAGGGCGAGTACGACCCCGGCGCGGTGCAGCGCGGCGAACGGGTTCATCGCGCTGGCACGGTCGGTGCCGAGCCGGCGGGTGTACAGGCCGTCGGGGCCGCCGTAGCGGGCGTCGAACGCGGGCTGCACGGAGGCGACGAGCCCGAGGCGCGCCATGGCGGTGATCTGTTCGGGGTGCAGCAGCTCGGCGTGTTCGACCCGGTGGGTGCCGGCGTTGATCGTGGCGGTGCCGACACGGGCGGCGGCGGCGCGCACCCCGTCGAGGACGGTGTCGAGGGCGGCGTCGCCGATGGCGTGGAAGCCGGTCTGCAGGCCGGCGGCGACCGCGTCGAGGACGGTGTCGCGGACGTCGTCGGCGTCGCGGTGCAGCTGCCCGCGGTGGGTGGGCTGGTCGGTGTAGGGGCTGCGTAGCGCGGCGGTGTGCGAGCCCAGGGAGCCGTCGACGAACAGGTCGCCGCCGTAGCCGACGGGGCCCAGGCCGGGTTCGGTGTTCAGGGCGGTGGCGACGGTGAGTTCACCACCCCCTATGATCATCTGCAGGTGGGGGACCGGTGGGTGTGGTGCGGGTGGGAGGCGAGCGGGTGGCAGGCGGGCAGCATGACGGCGGTGAGACCGTCCGGCGACAGGTCGGTGCCGGGCCGGCGCCGGGCGGCGATCCGACCCCGCCAGCGACCACGACCGCGGCGGCGGGCGCCGGGCGGGCCGCGGACGTGGCGGACGTCATCGACGCGACCGACGTCGTGGACGTCGTGGACGCGGTGGAGATCGTCGCGGCCGGGCCGGTGGCCGTGCCGGGCGCGGTGGGGCTCGACGGGCCGCTCGCCGGCCGGGTCGGGGACTACGCGCGGGCGTCCCGGTCGGCGGCGACCTGGCGTGCCTACGACGCCGACCTGCGTCATTTCCGGTCCTGGTGCGAGGGACGTCCCGTGCCGCTGGTCGCCGTGCCCGCCTCCGCGGTGACCGTCGCCGGGTACATCACCGAGCTGGCGGACGCCGGGTATGCGCCGTCGACGATCCGCCGTCGCCTCGCCGCGATCTCGGTGGCGCATCAGCTCGCCCATGCCGAGAATCCGACGGGGTCGGCGGAGGTGTCGGCGGTGTGGAACGGGATCCGCCGGTCGCGGGGGGTGCGCCCGGCGCGCAAGGCCGCGTTGGACACGACGTTGCTGTCGCGGGTCGTCTCCGGCCTCGACGACTCGCAGTTGGCGGATGTGCGGGACAGGGCGCTGCTGCTGGTCGGGTTCGCCGGCTGCCTGCGTCGCAGTGAGCTGGTCGGGTTGGACACCGCCGACCTGGTGGAGACCGACGACGGGCTGGTCGTGACGGTGCGCCGTTCCAAGACCGACCAGGAGTCCGCCGGTGCGCAGGTCGGGTTGGCGTACGGGTCGTACCGGCCGACGTGCCCGGTGCGGGCGTGGCGGGGATGGGTGGCGGCCGCGGCGGCGGCGGGGACGCCGTCCGCT
>NZ_UBIZ01000657.1:0-752 GCF_900465275.1 Parafrankia sp. Ea1.12
CCTGTGGGGTGCCAGAAGTCGGCCTGAGCCTGTGACCTGGGGCGATGCGCCGGCGCGGGGCCGGCCGCATGATGGTCAACTATGTCCGTACGCCTGCTGTACCTGATCCTCGTTCGGGTCTGTAGCTGGCTGGTTCTCCTCGGCCGCTCGTCGGCGTCGAAGAACATCGAGTTGCTGGTGTTGCGGCATGAGGTTGCGGTGCTGCGCCGTACCCAGCCCAAGCCCCGGTGGGACTGGGCGGACCGGGCGGTGCTCGCCGCCCTGATCCGACTTCTCCCCAAGGCACTGCGAGCGCACCGGCTGGTCACTCCCGGCACCGTCCTACGGTGGCACCGCCGTCTGATCGTACGGAAATGGACCCATCCACAGCGGATGGGTCGGCCACCGGTCGGCACGGAGATCGTGACCCTCATCAAGCGGCTCGCGACCGAGAACACGACGTGGGGCTACCAGCGGATCCGGGGCGAGCTGCTCAAGCTCGGTCACCGGGTGAGTGCCTCCACGATCCGCCGGGTCCTGACGTCCCTGGGGCTGCCCCCGGCTCCGCAACGGCAGACCGACACGACATGGCGGCAGTTCCTGCGCACGCAGGCGTCGACGATGCTGGCCGTGGACTTCTTCCATGTGGTGCGACGCGAGGTCGCAATGTGTGAGTGAGCGGAACGAAAGGAGGGTCGACGTGGTCGACGATTCGGCTCCGGGCTAGTGCTCACAGCCCGTCCCCGCCTCCGGCATGCGTCGCGTATGCACTC
>NZ_UBIZ01000652.1:0-2368 GCF_900465275.1 Parafrankia sp. Ea1.12
GGTGTCCGCCTGTGGAGATGGAGTGAGACCACCTCGCTCCTGAAGCGAGGAGGCGTCCGTTGACGAAGCAGGAACCCGGATCGCGAGGTACGGGAATCCCCGGAGTTCACACCGGGGAGGATGTCAAGCGAAGAATCCTGACCCTTTGAACGAAGAGCCATACAGGCCGCTCAACAGATCGGCGCCACGAAAAGATCGTCCGTGTGAGTGTGGACCTGGAGCTCGAGCAGTCGGCGGTGGCCGCCGCCATCGACGGCCGCTTCGCATCCGGCCCGCTGCGGGGACGAACCGTGAACTGTTCACCGGCCCCGCATCGGCGGCGGCGTCCTCGCGCGGCGGGACCCGCCCGTGGACCATCGCAGCGGTCTACCTGTTCGACGCGCAGCAGCTGCTCGACGAGCTCCGCGCCCGAGGCGTCAGGACGGGAACCGCGGCGAGCGTGCGCGCCGCGCACTGGGAGGCAGCCGAGATCTTCCCACGGGCGAACAGCGAGCTGCTGACGGTCGAGCCGGAACAAGCACGCCTGCTACGCCTGTTCGCGCCGCCGACGGACGGCCCTCGCTGACCATCGCAGGACTTACCGCCTCACCGGCCCGGCCGGAGCGGCATCGCGGCTGACGTCTGCGGGCCGGTGTGCGGCACCAGCCAAGGTGAGTCGGCCTGTGCCCGTCCGGGCTCGGGCATCACGTTCGCCGCCCCGCCCGCGATGGCCTCGACCAGCCGGATCGCCTGAAGGACAGACAGATTCAGAACGATCTCGGTGCCGGCTTCCGCCTGCAACCGCACCGATACGTCCGCCATCGTCACATGCCCTTCGTCGCGAATCTGATCGCCCCCTGTACCGAGGGGGTCATGATGACGCTACGGGGGAAGCCACGATGATGTCGGGAAAGGTGGCCAGCGGCACTGACGACCAGGCGCGTCCGGAGCCGCGGGCTCGATCCGGTCGGGATCATCCGCGAAGATGGAAGGCCGGCTGCCATCCGAGGCTGGGACTCCGCGCTCTGGAGGAAGGCGAATGACCGCGCCCCGTCGACGCCGAGCGGCGACCGTCGAGAAGGCCACTCGTCTTCTCGACGCGACCGAGGAGATCATCCTCCGGGAGGGCTACGCGGCAGTCAGCTCCCGGAGCGTGGCCGCCCGCGTCGCCATCAACGCCCCTCTCGTGCACTACTACTTCCCGACGATCGACGACCTGTTCGTGGCGGTCCTGCGGCGGCGCGCGCAGCGCACGGTGGAGCAGATGGCCGCGGCGCTGGCCTCCGCGGAGCCGTTGCGCGCCTGGTGGGAGCTCGTCTCGGATCCCCGCGGAACAGCCCTGATCGTGGAGTTCGTGGCGGCGGCGAACCACCGTCCGGTGCTGCGGGCGGAGGTCGGCAAGGTGGCCCGCGAGCTCAGGCGGATGCAGATCGAGAAACTGGCCACGATTCTCGACGAGTACGGCCTCGACGCGGACGAGTACCCACCCGCGCTCGTCGCCGCCACGATCCAGGGCCTCGCCTTCGCGGTGGTGGCGGACAAGTCGACGGGCTACGACACGGCGCACGAGGAGGCCGCGGTCGCCATGACACGCCTGGTGACCCGCCTCGAGGAGAAGCGGGCACGTCGCCCGGGTCGGTAGCACAGGACGGACCGCCGACGGGAGCTACGCACGCATCTCGCCGCTGCTGTTCGCCGCGCGCGGCGTCGTCCCTGTCGGGTACGCGGCCTTCGCGTTCGTCCTCGGCGTCACAGCCGGGCTGCTGGTCCGCCGTGCCCTTCCCGCGATGGCCGTCACCCTTGGCGTGTTCGTCGCCGTCCAGATCGCCATGCCGCTGCTGGTACGGCCGCACCTCGCCGCGCCGGTCCGATCGGACCTGGAGATCTCCGAGTCGAACTTCCAGAACGTCATCACGCCGCAGGGCGAGGGATCCCCACAGGTGATGTTGGGGACACCCCAGAGCGAGGACTGGATCCTGTCCACCCACCTCGTGGACGCGTCCGGGACCGCCGTCGACGCGATCACGCTGTCACCGTCAGGGGCCTGCGGCCAGCGCTCGGACTCGACCCCACCGGTCTTCGAGGAGTGTTTCACCGAGATCAACCAGCTCGGCTACCGACAGCAGGTGACCTATCATCCGGCCAACCGCTTCTGGCGGCTCCAGTGGTACGAGACCGGGATCTATGGCGCCCTCAGCCTCACCCTCGCCGGGCTCTCCCTCTGGTGTATCCGCCGCCGCCTGTCCTGACCCGGCAGACTGTGTAGGGTAGGCGACTGGCGCGGTGGCATCTCGCTTTAGGCACAAGGTCCGGTACCTTTGTCCGCGTGGTTTCCCCCGCGTTTTTCATCCCGACCGTCCATGGCATGCTCCGTTTCCAGCCGCCCCCC